>JANLPM010000131.1:0-1764 GCA_031367265.1 Actinomycetes bacterium | reverse complement strand
CGTTCCGGATTTAATTACTTTTGCTAAGGGCGTTACATCTGGATATATCCAACTAGGTGGCGTTGTAATTAGTGAATCAGTTGCCAAGACTTTCGATGAGAAAGTATTTGCCGGCGGGCTAACGTACATGGGTCATCCATTGGCATGTGCAACGGCAGTTGCAACTATCGATGTCATGAAGCAAGAGGCGATGCTGGAAAACGCCACGATGATTGGTGAAAAAATCTTAGGACCGGGTTTATTAGAGTTAGCAAAAAAGCACAAAGTCATAGGCGATATTCGAGGTACGGGTGTTTTCTGGGGTGTTGATTTAGTCAGTGATCGCGCTACCCACGAACCGCTAGCACCATATGGTGCATCGAGCCCAGCGATGAATGAGTTAGTTGCCGCTTGCAAGAAGAATGGCCTAATGCCATTTAATAACTTCAACCGCATTCACTTATGCCCGCCCTGCAATATCTCGATTGAAGATGCGAAATTGGGCTTAGAGATGCTCGATAAAGCCTTAGGCGAAATGGGAAAGTATTACACCGGCGCTTAATTACTAAAATCCCACTAAAGCGGGAATAAACGCCCAAGTTCATTACTTATCCACTAGTAGCGCTAGTTAATCGCCTTCCCCTGGATTGGCCGGTGATCAACAATTGAGAAATGGAGACTGGTAATGACACAACAAACAAGTATTCAATCACTTTCACTGAACGGCCAAACGTGCACACCTGCGCAGAAAATTATGACCGGTGCGGTAAGTGGATTAATGGGCGGAGTCGTCTTCGGAGTGATGATGGCAATGCTGAATATGATTGGAATGATTTCTGCACTTGTAGGTAGCACATCTAATGCAGTCGGCTGGGTTTTGCATCTTTCCATTTCAATGTTCATTGGGGTGAGTTTTACTCTTCTCTTTCAAGACAGACTCAGGACGCTAGCTCGTGGACTCACATTTGGAGTTAGCTATGGTTTATTTTGGTGGATTTTAGGCGCACTCATGCTTATGCCAGCAAAATTGAAAATGCCGCTATTTCACTTTTCAACGTCAACGTGGCAATCATTGATGGGACATATGGTATTTGGCGCAGTTCTAGGTGCTTGCGTCATTCTCATACCTCGCTCAATGCACAAATAGACAGACTGGTATCTTGCAGCTCGTGACTTCACCTCCTTCATATTCGAAATTGAGCAAGGAGGAGGCGTTCCGCATTTTCGTTGAGCCAGAAATCCCAATTCTTTTGCGAGTTGCACGTTCGTTAACTGGTAACGCCACCGATGCTGAAGATCTGGTTCAGGACACCCTTCTGCGGGCTTTCCAAGCTCTGATGCGCTTTGATGGGGGAAATCCCCGTGCGTGGTTGCTAACTATTCTCAGAAATAGTTGGCATAACAACTGGCGAAAAAAGAAGCCACACTACATAGGCGACTGGTCTTTGGTTATTGATAGTAAACCGGCATTTAATGCCGAACCTCCACGCTCTGCAGAAGAGGAAAGCTTACGTGGAATTACGGACAGTTCGCTTTTAGCCGCGGTGAATTCACTTTCAGAGAATTTTCGCGCAGTTCTTATTCTCATTGATATTGAAGAGTTCACTTACGCCGAATGCGCAGAGATTTTAGGTGTTCCCATTGGAACAATAATGTCGCGTAGGAGCCGAGCACGAGCGCAAGTCCGAAAGTTTCTAATCAAGAAATATGATGAGGAGAAAGTTCTATGAAGTTAAGTGAAGTTCTCTCAATGCGAGAGTGCCGTTGGGTAACTAGTCATTTAAG
>JANLPM010000062.1:0-5804 GCA_031367265.1 Actinomycetes bacterium | reverse complement strand
CGGCCTTCAAAAGTAATCGAACCCTTACTTGGTTGGTAGAGACCAGCCAAAATGCGAGCAATTGTAGATTTGCCGGAACCAGATTCTCCGACGAGTGCAATAATTTCAGCCTCCCTGATCTCAAACGAGACTTCATCGATTGCATGTAAGAGTGCGCTAGAGCGGAAGTTCCCGACCTTAAAATATTTAGAAAGGTTTTCTATCCGGAGAATTACTTGCTTCATGCTCTAACCCCAGAAAACGTGGACGGGAAGAAACAACGGGAAATGTGGCTCCCTGCCTCGTCAAGGGGAGGAACTGAGTCCCTGCAAAGTTCCTGCACTTTAGGACAGCGTGGAGCGAATTGGCAGCCAGGACTCTTATTGACCAGTGCCGGTGGATTTCCTGGAATTCCAGTGAGTTCTCTATTTTCGCCGACGAGCGCCGGAAAGGCATCCAGCAAGCCAATTGAATATGGATGCCTTGGTCGATTAAATACGTCATCTGTTCTGCCTAATTCAACAATCTGGCCCGCGTACATCACCGCTAATCTGTCCGAAAAATGAGAGACGACATTCATGTCGTGGGTGACAAAAATAACCGAAAATCCCAATTCTTTACGTAAGCTTTGAATTCTGCTCATAAGTGAACGTTGAGCAACAACATCTAGTGCTGATGTCGGTTCGTCCATGATGATGAGCTTCGGACTTAAGAGTAAAGCCATAGCAATCATTGCCCGTTGTCGCATGCCACCTGAGAGCTGAAACGCATACGAATTTAGGTGAATGGGATCAATAGACACCATTGAAAGGACCTCTTTGGAGCGCTTCAGTACCTGAGCATCATCCCAGTCCGTATGAGCTCTACAGGTGTCTGCAAGCTGTGCGCCGATGCTAATTGTTGGATTCAAGGCATTCATGGCGCTCTGCATTACTACGGAAATATCGCGAGCTCGTACTTGCCGAAGTTCCTCGGAGGTGAGGTTGAGGAGATCTATACCATTAAAAATAACAGATCCACCGACAATCTCGGCTGGAGTAGTGAGTAGGCGAGCAATCGCAAAAAGAAGAGTAGATTTTCCACAGCCTGACTCGCCAACAATGGCTAAGAACTCTCCCGCTTCTAATTCGAAGCTAACACCATCTACGGCTCGCGCCGGACCTTTAGCAGTCGCATACTCAACTTCAAGATTATCTACTTTCAAAATGACGTTGGTCATGCGCGTAACCTATTTGCCGACATTTTACGAATTGGTCGCAAGGCGGGATTGGCAATTTCGTCAAATGCGTAATTCAGAAGAGCTAATGCGGTCCCTAGTAATGCGATTGCAATACCCGGAGCTAAAGCCCATAGTGGCATTCCGGTGGAAAGTGCTTCATTGTTTTGGGCCCAATAAAGCATCGTTCCCCATGATTCGGTGTTGATATTTCCTAATCCAACAAATTGAAGTGCTGCTGCTGCCAAAACGGCATAAAGAGCAGCTCCTAAAAAGTTGGCAACGATTAATGAAGTCATTGGTGGAAGCATTTCAAAAAGAATTACATACCAACTGGATTCACCCCGCGCACGAGCAGCTTGCAAAAAATCGCGATTTCTAAAAGATAGAGCTTGCACCCGTAATTGGCGAGCACCGTAGGACCAGCCTGTAATGACTAAAACAAAGACCATCAACCAGAAATTTGAAGCTTTTGCGTAAGCGGTGATAACAATAATCAAGGGGAAAGTAGGAATGACAAGAACCACATCTGTAACTAGAGATAATCCGTCATCGATGAATCCGCCAAAGTATGCCGCACTGATCCCGATAATCACTGAAAGGATTGTGCAAAGGAAACCAACTATTAGTGCAATCAACATTGATTGCCGTGTTCCAACAATGACTTGTGAAAAAACATCTTGCCCAAAAGAAGTCGTTCCAAGTACGTGTGCCCAGGAAACCCCCGAGTGAGGTGCAAATATTTCTGCCGCCGGATCATCTGGAGCGAAGAAGGTTGGAAAAGCGGTAATCAAGAGCAGTACAAGGAGAAGAAATGAACCAATAGCTGCTTTTTTGCTACGCGTGCAAAATAGATACGATTTGTACACGAAATATCTAAGAGCGTGAATTACTTTCATGAGTTAACTCGTGTGCGGGGGTCAAGGATGGCGGTCAAAATATCTGAAATGAAAATCGCAATGAGAACTGCAACGGTAATTAATAGGAAAAGCGCCTGCATGAGCGGATAGTCTTCGTTTTCGACGGCCTGCAGCAACATGAAACCGACTCCAGGATAGTTATAAACATACTCAACAAGAATTGCTCCGGAGATGACGAATCCAAGAGACATGGCAAAACCGGTAAGGTTTGGCAGCAAAGCGTTGCGTCCAGCATATTGCCAGATGATTTTGCGGGGTTTCAGACCCTTTGCCTTAGCCATTTTTACGTAATCCTCAGAGAGCACGGAAATCATATTGTTACGCATTGTTAATATCCAGCCACCAATTGAAGTAATCAGAATGGTTGAAGCAGGCAGCACGGCATGCCAAAGCACATTTGCTGCAAAGCCCCAAGTTAAGGTTGGAGTTGTCGTTTCGTCATATCCTCCAAGGAGGGGGAACCAACCCAAAGTTAACGAGAATAACCAGATCGAAAGTAAGCCGATCCAAAAATAAGGGAAGGCTGAGATCACAATAAAAACTGGTGGCACGATGTTATCCAGTACCCCACCGCGTCGCCAGGCAGTTAGTGCTCCCAACGCTGTCCCAATCAAGAATCCAAAAATTGTTGCAACACCAACCAGGGAGAGTGACCACGGAAGGGCTTTGGCAATGACTGAAGAGACTGAGAGGGGGAAATAGCTAATGGAAATTCCAAGATTGCCAGTGAGGGTATTTCCTAGATAATGGATATACGAACTTAACAAACTTTCATGATTGTTAACTCCAAAGGCAACTTCCAAGGCTTTCAGCGCGCTTGGATTTATATGCCCGTGGAATCTTGCCATCATTGCTTCGGCTGGATTGCCTGGCATAAGTCGGGGAATGAAGAAGTTGAGAGTTAAAGCTCCCCACAATGCGACAAGTAGGAAGCCCAAACGTCGCAATAAATACTTCATTCCCTTCCCTATGCTTACCGGTTACGCGCCAGGCTTAAGGTTGTCTAGAACATATCCCCAGTCAGGGATGTTGTACAAACCTGGTTGTGCGTAAGGGTTACTGGGCGATGGGTATCCAGTAAATGCCTTCGTGTTGTATTGAAACCAGTCAACCTCTTCAAGCACAGGAATGACTGGAACCTTATCAACTAGAAGTTGTTGCAATTGATTCATGATTTTCTGTTGATCGGCAGGGCTTGTTGTAGTGCCGTACTTTTCTAACAATCGATCTGTTGATGGATCTGAGAAACGCTCCCAATTGGAAGAAGCAGCCGTTCCGATTGCTGCCGAGTTCTTCGAGTACAACCATTGGCGGAACTCATAGAACGGCGTGGGTCCCCCAGACTCTGCATTGTAAGCAAGCTGATATTTACCCGCATAAAGATTGGCATAGAAGGTATTTGCCGCTAAAGGAGTAACGGTCACTTTGATTCCAATCTTGCCAAGCTGTGTTGCCACCACCTGCATGGCAGCGACCCAGTCAGAGTAGCCACCGTTCGTCGAGAGCGTGAGTGCAAGTTCCTTGCCAGCCTTTGCATAGATTCCCTTAGAATCTTTGGCATAACCATCAGCTTTAAGTATTGATTCAGCCTTTACCGGATCATAACTTTTGCCAGTTGAGCTAACTGCAGCAGAATTGCTCCAAGAAGTGAAGGTAGGAGCGACGATTCCAGTCTGGTTTGCAGCGGGTTCGTAACCATATTCACCAATGGTGTTTACCACTGTGCGATTAATTCCATAACTAATTGCTTTGCGCACCGCAACATCGTTAAGCGGAGCAACTGTTAAGTTGGGAAAAATCGCAACGTTAGCAACTGGTGGGAACCAGTAAGCATTTCCAACCTTTTTCTTCACATAATAGGAGGCAATGCTTGGGATAAATTGTGAACCCCATTGCGATTGACCAGTAGCCAAATACTGGTTAGCAGTATCGTTTGAAAGGAAGGCTGGCATGTTTACCAGTTTTACAACTGCCTTGCCTGCCTGCCAATATTTTGGATTATTCGTCCATTGGATATTCTGAGGTGTGCACTTTGACATTATGTAACCACCGGTACCGATTGGATTATTGATTGCATCTGTCACTGGGTTTGTGATCTTTGACCAAACGGATTGCGAAACAATAGGTACTTGACCGGCGATGTAATAGAAATAAGGCACCGCAGACTTTGAGAAGTTAACTACAACCTGGTTACTTCCTGAAGCTGTGACGCTTGAAAGCACACTCCAAACAGCGTTTAGGTCGAGCGCTGGGTACTTCTTCAACAGGTTAAATGTGTACACGACATCTGCTGGAGTAAATGCGGTGCCATCTGTCCACTTGACGCCGGTTCTAATAGTAAAAGTTAATGTTTTGTTGGACTTGCTCCATGCATAGCCAGTTGCAAGCCATGGAGAAACCTTCCCACTCTGCAATGAATTTACAAATGAAAGAGTCTCATATGTCGCGCCGACTGAATAAGACGCGGAGCTTGGGTTAAATGGATTGAATGAGCACGGCCACAACATGCCTTGCTCATTATCAAGATTCAGGGGAACTTGAGCAGCTTGAGTTGCAGATGGCATTACTACCTGTGTTACCACGAGCAGTAAACCGCTAACAATGAGTACAAGTCGTTTCTGAAAACTTTTTGACTTTGTTATCATTCGTGAAAACCTTCCTATGAGAAACCTCGGCGCCGACGTGCCACAAAATCACATCGCATTGGTAGGGGAATACTAAGTTCATTTCTCACAAGATTCAATGGTCAAGTTGTTAATTTTTTACACAATTTTCCAGCATCTGCGGGAGCGAATTCACAAAATCATTACAAACTCACCGCAAATCAGTTAAAGAGAACCCCATAGTGATGCTGTCCAGATCACGTCCCAGCTCCTGAAAATTGAGCCTCTGATAGAACCCAAAGGCGCCTTGATTTTCCGCGCTGAGGATCAGATGCACACCTGGAGAACCTGCAGCTTTTAAGGCTCCTAGTAATTTCTCCATGAGCGCCCGCCCAAACCCACGGCCTTGCGCCTCAGGGAGTAAGTCAATGTGCAATTCGCTGGGAAAGGTCTTTAGGAATTCCGGGTCGGAAGAGTGATTCGCAGTATAAAGCTCCCACAACTCCTTTTCGGTAGCGGTGAAGGCTCCGATGCGAGGGAGATACTTCTCGCGCACACGTGGCAAATAATCCTCATCAAGATAGATATTGAAAGTCTTTGTATTAAGGGTAGCGAGAGCATATCCAGTCACCTGGCCGGTTTGACTGAGGACAAATGCACAATTTGGGTCGTTCTCTAAGTATGGGCAAACGTAATAATCGCCCAGCATCTGTTTTTCGTTGAAGAGCCCATTGGCATCTTGACCAGAATTGCCCGTTAGGAGGCAGATCTCGATCAGCGCGTAGCGATCTTCTGGAGTCGCCAGCCGAATAGTATCCAAGCCAAGATTCTACTCAGACTGATAAATGCCTAAAACTCAAAGGAGGGGGGAGGGGAGGATTTGAACATCTCTAGAAAGTGAACTGGCTGGCCGCCGTCGGAATCAGACGATCTTCCCACCATGGCGGGTGACGCTCTTACAAAAATGCAGCTCCATAATCGTTGTTTCCGGCTGGTAATACCGATACTCTCTTCAAATCGTTAATGGATGAAACAAATCCTACTTGGAGGCACTGATGGCGCGTACACCAATTTTCCAACGACTTG
>JANLPM010000058.1:0-6649 GCA_031367265.1 Actinomycetes bacterium | reverse complement strand
GGGACTTGACCTCAATCATCTACAAAGTCAACTCACATGACTGCGTTGTTCTCTCTGGAGTTTTGACGGACCCTTACTCAGGGGAGAGAATTAATTTTCTACGGGGTATGGCAACGAGTTCAGAGGTACAGATTGATCACGTTGTATCGCTTTCCAATGCTTGGCAGACTGGAGCTTTTAAATTAACTCAGGACAAGCGCTCTGTGTTTGCTAATGACCCCTTGAATCTTTTGGCAGTCAAGGGTCGCTTAAATTCTCAAAAAGGTGATGGGGATGCGGCAACGTGGCTACCTCCGAGAAAGAGTTATCGATGCGCATTTGTTGCGCGGCAAGTCGCAGTCAAATATAAATATGGTTTGTGGTTAACTGCGCCAGAAAAAGCGGCAATTCTAAAACTGATCCAGCTTTGCCCAGGTCAGTTAATACCGGCGGGCTAAGGAATTAATGCTTTGATTTAATTAAGCGTTCGCGAGAGCTTTCGATTTCAGCTTGTGCTGCAGCCGCGTCGACCCAGTTGCCAGCTGTGACACTTTTGCCAGGTTCAAGAGCCTTATAGACTTCAAAAAAATGTTGGATCTCTGAAAGTTCAAACTCCTGCACATCTCCTAAATCTTGCAAAGATGATTTACGAATATCGCCAGCGGCAACACATAGAAGTTTGTCATCCCCACCAGCTTCATCGCTCATATTAAACATTCCAATTGCTCGACACGAAACAACACAGCCAGGAAAAGTTGGTTCATCCAACATAACTAGAGCATCGAGTGGATCGCCATCCAGTGAAAGCGTATTTTTAACAAAACCATAGTCATAGGGGTAGCGCGTTGAAGTAAATAACATGCGATCTAAGCGGATTTCACCGGTCACGTGATCGACTTCGTATTTATTGCGACTGCCGGCTGGGATTTCAATAATCACATCAAAGATCATCTTCCCCAACTCTCTTCATACAACCGCCCATCGTGAAAAAGTGGGGTGAACGACGGGGCTCGAACCCGCGACATCCCGGACCACAACCGGGTGCTCTACCAGCTGAGCTACGTCCACCATGAGTGCCAAAGTCTACCTACTGCTAAGACTGTGGTGGGACGAAGACTGCACTGCGATAGTAGGCCAGTTCGGCAATTGAATCTTGAATATCTCCAAGTGCGCGGTGGTTGCCTGTCTTTGCCGGGGCGGCGAAATAGGCCTTTGGATACCACCTTCGTGCTAACTCTTTTATTGATGAGACGTCGATGGTTCGGTAATGCAGGAACTCATTTAGAACCGGCATATCGCGTGCAATAAATGTGCGATCGACGCCGACTGAGTTTCCGGCAAGTGGTGATTTCCCAGGTTGTAAACCACATTCAAGTAAGTATGCAATTACTTGAAGTTCAGCTTCTACGATTGAAATTCCTTGGGGGATTTCAGTAATCAATCCAGATGTCGTGTGCATTGCAGTTACGAAATCATTCATGCCCGCAATGTCATCGGTGCTGGCCCTGATAACGAGATCAACTCCATCACCGAGGACGTTTAAATCGGAGTCGGTTACCAGGACAGCGATTTCCACTAAGACATCCTTTTCAAGGGATAGCCCAGTCATCTCGCAGTCGATCCAGATTAGGTTGGGTAGTTCATTGGCCATGCGCGCCTGGCAGGAATCGAACCTGCGACAACCCGCTTAGAAGGCGGGTGCTCTATCCGACTGAGCTACAGGCGCCTGTAGGGTCGTGGATGCCAAGTCTATCGACACATAACGATAAGGTTTCGTCTCATGGCTGAGTTCATTTATACGATGAAAAAAGCGCGTAAAGCGCATGGTGACAAAGTAATACTGGATGATGTCACGTTAATGTTTTACCCCGGCGCAAAAATTGGGGTTGTCGGTCCTAACGGTGCTGGTAAATCCACGGTATTGCAGATCATGGCAGGACTTCAGCAGGCTTCAAACGGTGAGGCTTATTTAACTCCAGGTTTTAGTGTTGGAATTTTATTACAAGAGCCGGTTCTCAATGAGAGCAAAAGCGTTATTGAAAACGTTAAAGAAGGTGTCGCTGAAACTGTTGCGATGTTAGAGCGCTTCAATGCCATCAGTGAAGAGCTCAGTAACCCCGATGCCGATTACGACACGTTATTGGCTGAGATGGGCACACTTCAAGAGCATCTTGATCATCGCAATGCTTGGGAGCTTGATTCCCAGCTCGAGCAGGCAATGGACGCGCTGCGTTGTCCACCACCTGATGCCGATGTTTCAGTTTTATCTGGCGGGGAAAAGCGCCGAGTTGCCTTATGCAAATTACTCTTACAGGCTCCAGATTTATTGCTCCTTGATGAGCCCACTAACCACTTAGATGCTGAATCAGTTTTATGGCTCGAGCAACATTTAAATAAATATCACGGCGCCGTTGTTGCCATCACTCACGACAGGTATTTTCTGGACAATGTAGCGCAATGGATTCTCGAACTCGATCGTGGACGCGCCTATCCTTATGAAGGTAACTACACAACGTATTTAGAAACTAAGTCTGCGCGCTTAAAAATCGAAGGCCAAAAAGATGCAAAACGCGCCAAGCGTTTAACTGAGGAGCTCGAGTGGGTTAGGCAAAATGCAAAAGGGCGACAAGTTAAATCAAAGGCGCGCCTTGCCCGATATGAAGAGATGGCGGCTGAGGCCGACAAGATGCGCAAGTTGGACTTTGAAGAGATTCAGATTCCACCAGGTCCTCGGCTTGGAAATGTTGTTATTGAAGTTGATCACTTAACTAAGGGCTTTGGCGACCGTGTATTAATCGATGATCTTTCATTTACGCTTCCACGCAATGGAATCGTTGGGGTCATTGGTCCTAATGGTGCAGGTAAAACCACCCTCTTCAAAACCATTATGGGAATGGAAACACCAGATAGCGGCAAGGTTAAAATCGGCGAGACCGTAAAAATTTCATATGTCGACCAATCTCGCGGCGGGATTGACCCCAAGAAAAGCCTGTGGGAAGTCGTATCCGATGGTCTTGATTTTATAAAAGTTGGAATGGTAGAAATGCCATCTCGAGCCTATGTCTCTTGTTTTGGATTTAAAGGAGCTGATCAACAAAAGCCTGCCGGAATTTTATCAGGTGGTGAGCGCAATCGCCTGAACTTAGCGTTAACCTTAAAACAAGGAGGCAACTTATTACTTCTGGATGAACCAACAAATGATCTTGATGTTGAAACTTTGGGTTCACTAGAAAACGCTTTGCTGGAATTTCCAGGATGCGCCGTAGTTATCTCTCACGATCGCTGGTTCTTAGATCGGGTAGCAACGCACATTCTGGCCTATGAAGGTGAATCAAAATGGTTTTGGTTTGAAGGCAATTTTGAATCCTATGAAGAAAACAAAATCCAACGTTTAGGCGCCGATGCTGCGCGCCCGCATCGGGTAACCTATAGAAAGTTGACACGCTAAATGAAAAACTTAAGTAAGCAGTATGTGCGATGGGATGATTTAGATGCGATGGGACATGTTAATAACGCTAAATATTTGACATATGCCCAGGAAGCGCGCTTTGCCATGCTTGGAATTTTTAATATGGTAATTGGACGTGCCGAAGTGGATTTCAAAGCCCCAATAAATGAAGGTAACATCTTTATTGATGTTGCAATTTGGGTGGATTCAATCGGCACCTCATCTTTTACTTTGAAGTATGAGCTTTCGAGCAATGGCAAAATTCTTGCTCTCATCAAAACCGTTCAAGTCACCGTGACCGAAGATACCTTGAGCTCAAAGCCTTTAACCGAAAACCAACGCGAATTACTTAATACGTATCTAGAGACGGAGTAGGAATGACACAGCTTGCACCGCGCGCAGAGAGACCTTGGTGGAGAGATGCAGTTACGTATCAGATCTATATTCGCTCATTTGCCGATTCAAATGGAGATGGCATTGGTGATGTAGAAGGCATTCGCTCACGTTTACCTTACTTAAAAAAACTTGGTGTTGATGCAATCTGGATTACTCCGTGGTATCCATCGCCACAACATGACCATGGTTATGACGTCGCTGATTACATGGATATCGAGCCTGATTATGGAACGTTGGCGCAAGCTGAAGATCTCATTAAAGAGTCGCATGAGTTTGGCATTAAACTTATTGTTGATATCGTCCCAAACCACACTTCCAGCGATCACAAATGGTTTCAAGCCGCCTTAAAGTCTGCACCGAATTCAATCGAGCGCAATCGATATATGTTCCGGGACGGTAAAGGCGCGGGCGGTGATTTGCCACCTAATAACTGGGAGGCGGTTTTTGGCGGACCTGCTTGGAAGCGTGTTACTGAGAGCGATGGAAATTTGGGGCAATGGTATTTACATTTATTTGCCGTCGAACAGCCCGATTTAAACTGGGAAAACCCCGAAGTTGTTGCATATTTTGAAGCAGTTTTAAGGTTTTGGCTAGATCGCGGAGTTGATGGTTTTCGCATTGATGTCGCTCATGGAATGTTTAAAGAGGCGGGTCTTCCCGATATTAAAAAGGATCCAGCGGCAGAGATGTTAGGTACCGATCACAAACCTTTCTGGGATCAAGAAGGCGTTCACGAAATTTACCGTGCGTGGCGCAAAATCTTCGATTCTTATCCTGGCGATCGAATGGCAGTTGGCGAAGCTTGGGTGAGTCCAGCATCGCGCATCGCGCGTTATGTTCGACCTGACGAATTACAAAACTCTTTTAACTTTGAAATGCTGACCACGCTCTGGAAAGCCGACGAGATAAAAAAGAAGATCAATCACTCCATTGATGCATTAGCCGAAGTTGGCGCGCCAACATCGTGGGTATTTAATAACCATGACGTTGTGCGCTCCGTCGACCGATTAGATCTTGGCCTTACCAATCACGGAGACACCACGTTACTTCGGCAGGGCGATCCCGCGAAGTTCAATATCAACCGCGGAACTTTACGCGCGCGTAGCGCAGCGCTAATGATGTTGGCACTTCCAGGGGGTGCATATTTGTATCAAGGCGAAGAGTTAGCGTTACCCGAGGTTCGCGATATACCTGAGGCTCGGTTGAGTGATCCGCGCTGGAAAATGAGTGGGTATTTAGATCGCGGTCGTGACGGCTGCCGAGTGCCACTTCCCTGGTCGAGCAATCCTGAAGGGGCATTTGGTTTTTCTAACGATGAATCATTGACACCTGATAAAGCGTGGCTACCCCAATCGCCTTGGTGGGGCCAGTTTTCTGTTGATTCACAAGATGGAATCGAAAATTCAACGTTAAATATGTACCGTGAAGCTTTATCAATTCGCAAAGTCGAGCAAGGTCTTGGTGATGGCGAGATGCAATGGATAGAGGCCGGTGCAGATGTTGTCGCTTTTGAGCGGCCCGGTGGGTTTGCCTGCTATATCAACTTTGGCACGGCAATCCAACTTCCAGCTAACTCTCAAATTTTGTTGGCAAGTGGTACCACAAGTGGCCACACTTTACCGACCGATACCGCAGCTTGGTTGCGATTAATTCACTAATGCCAAATACCGTTCTTCAACGCAGAGTTGTGCGAACTTTAGCTAGTGCGCAAGTTCTCAATGGCGTTGGAGTTGCCGGAACAGTGGCAGCAGGTTCACTTTTAGTTTCATTAATTACCGACTCTGAAACTCTTGCCGGACTGGCACAAACTAGCGCAGTCTTAGGAGCTGCAGCACTCGCCCTTCCTTTAGCGCGATTAACGGCACGAGGTGGGCGGCGGTTAGCGCTCTCAGTTGGTTATATTTCAGGTGTTATTGGCTCTACTTTTGCAATTCTGGGTGGTGCTCACCGTAATTTATTCTTCATGCTTCTCGGGACGTTTCTAGTTGGCGCGGCATCTGCCGCCGGCTACCAAGCCCGATTTGCCGCCATTGATTTAGCAACTAATGAAACGCGCGCCAAACAGTTATCTTTTGTAGTTTGGGGTTCGACAATAGGTGCGGTCGCTGGTCCAAATTTAATGGAGCCTTCTGGAAACATAGCAGAGCTCTTTAATTTACCTCGATTAGTTGGTCCATATTTGGTATCAGCTACTACTTTGTTGTTCGCCACAATAGTGATTCAAATTTTTTTGAGACCTGATCCATATTTAACCGCAGAAAAAGCGGCACATGTAGTTCAACATAAAGGCTCAGCCAAAGCTGCCCTGGCGCATATTCGCTCCAACCCATCTGCTCTATTTGCAATTTCTGCTATAGCAGTTGGACATGTTGCAATGGTCTCGGTAATGGTGATGACACCTATACACATGAAACATGTCGATGTGTCCTTACGTATTATTGGTTTTGTTATTAGCGTGCATGTTTTGGGAATGTATGCATTCTCTCCAATCGTAGGCGCACTGAGTGATCGCTTGGGCCGCGTACGCATAATACAAATTGGTTTAGTAATTCTTCTTGCATCAACCGTTGTCGCGGGTACTGCGGCCGCTGATGACGCCGTGAAATTGGGAGTTGGATTGTTTCTATTAGGCTTGGGCTGGTCCTGCACGCTTATTGCAGGTTCGGCGCTTTTGTCAGAATCAGTCTCCCTCGAAATGCGCCCTGCATCCCAAGGCGCGAGTGATTTAGTCATGAATCTAGCTGGGGCCGGCGGAGGCGCAATTGCAGGAGTAATTATTGGGACTCTGTCGTATGGTTGGCTCTGTTTCTTTGCCGCAATTCCCGC
>JANLPM010000055.1:0-3587 GCA_031367265.1 Actinomycetes bacterium | reverse complement strand
AAACCTGGCTTCACTTCGGACATAGACGCAGAGCCTACACGCTTAGCAGGTAGGCTGGCACAATGAGTCAGCAGTTTGCAGTTGGCGTAATCGGTGCAGGTGTGATGGGCGAAGCGATTATTTCTGCATTAATTTCATATGGGGTAAGCCCAGAGCAAATAACTGTTTCGGAAAAACGTGAAGAGCGCAGTAGAGAATTAGTTGAACGATACTCAATTCAGGTCGCTGAGATTAAAGAGACGGTAGCTAATGCACAGGTTTTGTTGCTTATAGTGAAGCCACAAGACCTAGCGAGCGTACTTAACGAGATCAAAGCTTCTCTCAATCAGAAAACCCTTGTGGTCTCTTTCGCTGCGGGAAAAAAAATCTCATACATATCGCAGGCACTTGGTAAGGACAATCCCGTCATTAGAGTGATGCCAAATACTGCGACCCTAGTTGGAGCTGGAATGGCTGCCATGTCCACTGGCCCGCACGTCAATGAGTGGGGTGCAACCTTCGTTTCGCAGTTTTTGAGTTCAACTGGGCAAGTTATCGAAGTCCCGGAGGATTTACAGGATGCGATCACTGCGACAAGTGGTTCAGGTCCGGCTTATTTCTTTAGTTTTGTAGAGGCCATGATTGAAGGGGCCGAAGCACTTGGCCTATCGCATGAAATTGCCACGCAGTTAACGCTCCAGACGATGATTGGCGCAGCGAAACTTCTAGAAGTATCTGGAAAAACCGCCACTACACTGCGTGAAAATGTTACTAGTCCAAACGGCACAACAGCTGCGGCGTTAGCTTCATTTCAGAACGATGAACTTGCAAAAGTTGTCGCTAGGGCGATGCAAGCCGCTCGTGATCGCTCGCAGGAATTAGCGTGAAACGGATCCTTTCACTAGTTTTATTATTTTCCCTTATCTCGGCTTCTGCAGGCATTTCGGCAACGAAAAAGATTCCAGTTGTGCCTCTGAAACTCCTAACAAAAATTGCAAACTCCGATGAAACTTCGGGAATCGTAGTTTCGGGTGAAACAATTGTAGTCTTTGGCACAAAAACGGGAAAGGCATTTGCGCGCGCAATAGATACACAAGGGCAAGAGTTCTGGAATATATTTCTAGACCCAGCGCCAGCTTCAATTGCTACAGCTGGCACCGTTGATGACGCGGGAAATATATGGATCGCAGGCTCTACATCACGCCCGCGTGCAACTGCAAATCCAACACCTTCGGTATCACCCCTTAATCCCGATAATGTCGTAAATATTCCGGATATTTTCAATCCTTCACTTAACACAATTGCATTGTGGAAGATTGAGGTCGGTACCTCAATCCCTACTCTCTTTAGCGCCGAACAAAATTCACCGGTCTTGGTTACATCTGTGGCGGTCGATAAAAATGGAGTGGCAATCGTTGGTATAACTGCAACCGGAAAAGGCACCTCAGGCTTGGTTATTAGCGCTAATCTCGCGGGAAATTTCGGTACATCGACCATAGTTGGTGTGACATCAACGACTTTGGAGTCTGTTATCCGACATGCTGATGGCTCGTTGACAGTCGCCGGAGCGAGTGGCGAAACTCTAAAAGGGAAAAAATTGGTTGGATTTATCGACGGCGTACTTATCACAATTACAAACACAGGTTTAATTACATCGGTTATCCGTAGCTCTGCGCCAAGAGCAAAACGCTATTGGTTAAGCGCGTCTTCATCACTCTTACTTGGGGGAGAAGTTGTAACTGGCAAAAAAACAGAGAGTGCAATAACAAAATTTTCAAAAACTTACTCCCCTGTTTGGAGCCATAGATTTGAATCTACTGGATTGACCATTACTTTCGGTCAGAAATACGCATTTTTTGCATCTACCTCAGTAATATCGCAGTTAAGCAACTGGTCACCGAAGAAGTCGCGCCCTATTCTCATCGCATTTGATGCAAGAGGCAGAATTACACAAGCGTTTACGGTACCAGTGGACCAACGTGATGTTGTTGCTTTAATCGCTTCTAAAACTTTGGGTTTGCTATGTTTGACTTCAAATGCCGATGCTATTTCGATATATTCATTAGTTTAATTACGGCTTAAGAAGTGCCAATTTACCGTTCACGGTTGCCAAGAGGTACTTCACTTTATTGAGGACCAGCCAAGCGCTTTGGGTGGGCTCGCTTTCTTGATTACTTCTTACTAAATGTATTGCCGCTTGACCAGAATCTTTTTTTGATGTGTCCAAGGCGCACAAACGATCTTGACAGTTAAAGATAATTGTCTTTCCTTCGATAGATAAGTAAGCCCCAGGCGTGCCAAAGTTTTCAGTCGTAATCTTTGAAATATTTTGAGGTGTACGCAAAAGCGCCCATCGGATTTGATCTGGTTTTGGAAATGAGGCTCTAGAGGTGGATAACCAAGAAGCAATCACATCCCCGCCTATTTTGGAAAGAGCGACGTCATAACCGAAAATCGATGCTTCATCGGTGGAAATATCCAGAGTTCGATAGCTCCAGGCAGTCGGGTCGGTTCCTGTGCGCGAGGCGATACGAACTCCACCCGCCGAAATCTCTTTCTTTTGATTCACGCTTACAACTGAATCGTAGAGAACATAAGTCTTAGCGCCGTCAAAGATTGCTTGCAAATGGAAACCGACATCCCCGGTTGAGCGGTCATCGGTCTTTCGATCCCCATCGATGAGTTCATAAACCCACGGAGTATTTTTAGTTTTGACGGCACCTAAGAGCACTCCCTGACTCTCATCACGATAAAAAACTTGCACCGAGTTTGGCGTAGCAACGCAGGCATTGGTGAGACTTACATCGCTAGACGTGCGGACGCGGACTGGATCCTGATAGTCATTAACTGATGCCCCATCCCCATCAACAACTTCAAAAGAAAAAGCTTTACCGTTGTACGTCGCATATCGTAAATCTTTATCAATCGCATCGCTGTAGAAAATATGAAGTGTCTGTTTAGTTCCAATTCCATTTACGCAGAGCGAAATTGGGCTATTGATGGAGTTAGCTGTGCGGCCATTTGTTCCACCCGCTCCATCGACTATCGATTTTTTCCATGTCTTACCATCAAAGAGCGCTAATTTGAGATCTCCACTTTTGGAATCGGTGTAAGCAATCGCGGGTTGACCATCAAAAATCGTAGTTGAAACCGATTTTCCATCGGCATGGCCGTCAAGAATCGTACTCTTCCAACCGTTTTGTGGAACCATACTCTTTGTTGTTGCTGGAGTTGATCCTCCAAGAGAGTTTTTGGCAATAATAGAAAATGTATAAGTAGAACCATTCTTTAATCCGCTAAAGATAACTGGACTTGTTTGTGTTCTTTTTTCTACACCGGTCTTAAGGTTTTTTATCACGTACTCAGTTATCTGTGCAGTTCGCACATTTACAGGTGGATCAAATGAAATCAGAGCTGATGCATCGGCGATGAAGGCCTGCACATTACGTGGAGGTTCTGGCAGACCACTAGCAATCCCGGCGGGGGGTTTAGTCCGCATGTCTTCGATCATGGCAAGCAGCAACGGACCAGGCTCTTTGAAAATTTCACCTGGATCTAAATTTGGTGACATAACCGAATTAAGACCCGCCTTTGAAAATGTAGCTTCA
>JANLPM010000023.1:0-15446 GCA_031367265.1 Actinomycetes bacterium | reverse complement strand
GCCGCATCTTCTAACATCACTTTAATGAGAACTCGATGTTCTGGATCCATGGTCGTGTCCCACAACTCTTTAGCAGGCATTTCGCCTAAACCTTTAAAGCGTTGAATCCCATCATCTTTAGGCAGGCGTTTTCCATTATCTAATCCGATTTGAATCATACCGTCGCGTTCACGATCACTAAATGCATATTCAACTGGGTCTTTCCCTCCCCATTTCAATTTATATAAAGGGGGTTGAGCAAAATAAACAAAACCATTTTCAATTAATGGGCGCATAAAACGAAAGAGTAACGTTAGTAAAAGCGTTCTAATATGCTGACCATCAACATCGGCATCGGCCATTAAAATTATTTTATGATAACGAAGCTTCGCAATATTGAAGTCATCATGTACACCGGTCCCAAGCGCAGTAATTAACGCTTGCACCTCATTGTTTTGCAGCACGCGATCGATTCGGGCTTTTTCAACATTCAAAATCTTTCCACGAATTGGAAGTACTGCTTGGTTTCTAGAGTCCCGCCCACCTTTAGTTGAACCGCCAGCAGAATCACCTTCAACAATATAGAGCTCACATTTAGATGGGTCGGTCCACTGGCAATCAGCTAGCTTGCCTGGCATTCCGCGGCCCTCTAATAAACCTTTGCGATTTCGGCTTAAATCACGGGCTTTGCGCGCTGCAACTCGCGCCGCAGCCGCATCAATGCTCTTTCTTACAATCTCTTTACCTTCAGATGGATTTTGTTCGAACCATGTAGTTAACTCTTCATTCACTGTTTTTTGGGTAAAAGTTTTTGCTGAAGTATTACCCAACTTAGTTTTTGTCTGTCCTTCGAACTGCGGGTCAATTAATTTGATCGAAACGATTGCAGTCAAGCCTTCGCGCACATCATCGCCGGTTAAACGGTCCTCTTTTTTTCTAATAAATCCTTGCTCTTCGCCAAATTTATTAACTACTGAAGTTAATGCGGTGCGAAAACCCTCTTCGTGCGCACCGCCCTCATGGGTGTGAATTGTGTTCGCGAATGTGTAAACCGATTCGCTAAATCCAGCGTTCCACTGCATGGAAACTTCTAATGAAATCTTATTCTTTTTTTCTTCCGCTGAAAATGAGATTATTGACTTATGGGTTTCCCCGCGCGTTGAATTTAAATGCTTTACAAAATCTGAAATCCCACCTTGGTACTCAAAAAGAACCGTTACTTGTTCTCCTTTTTCATCAACATGACCTGCGCGTAGATCTGTAAGAGTAAGGATTAAACCTTTATTAAGAAATGCCATCTCACGAAGACGTGTTGAAAGAACTTCAAAAGAAAAATCAGTTGTTTCAAAAATCTCTTTTGATGGCCAGAAACGTACAGTTGTACCTGTGGTTGCTGAAGCTGCACCTTTTTTAACTGGGGCTGTAGGTACTCCTAGTTTGTAATCTTGATACCAAAAATTTCCATCACGTTGCACAACTACCGAGAGATCCGTGCTGAGCGCATTTACTACAGAAATGCCGACTCCATGTAGTCCGCCGGAGACGGAGTACCCACTGTCGCCAAATTTTCCGCCTGCGTGTAAAACTGTCAGCACGACTTCGAGAGCTGATTTTTTTTCTACTGGGTGTAGATCCACTGGAATTCCGCGGCCGTTGTCGATTACCTCTACGCCACCGTCGGCCATTAAAGTGATATTAATTTGCGTGCAGTAACCTGCCAGAGCTTCATCAACAGAGTTATCTACAACTTCGTACACTATGGTGAAGGCCTCGTTCTCCGGTTGAGCCGATGTACATTCCTGGGCGCTTACGAACGGCTTCCAGCCCCTCGAGCACCGTAATTGCGCTGGCGTCGTAGGAGCTTTCTGACATCGCACTCCTTAACGCTTCATTGGCCCAAAAGCCGTACAAAGGCTTCTGGAGGGGGTGTTCCTGTTTACAGTTGTTTATCCTATCGGGAAATCGAGTGAAGAAATACCCAAGAAAAGCCCTGTGTATGGCCATAGCCGAACGTTAAGTCTATTGGTGGGGGTTCCTATTAGCCGTAAGTATCTCGTGGGCCTCTGGCGTTGCGAATAGTGCGAAGACCTCGTTTCCAGGTCGGCCCATGTGGACCTATAACGATGAGTTTTTGAATGGTTGCTCCAGAGGGGTTATTTTGGATGCTTACTAGTAATTCCTGGCTAACTAACGTCAATTGTGTGGCCCATGCCGTCGATGAACTTTGGATGGTGAGGGCGCCATCTAATATTGAAATCGGGGTTGTGTGTTGTGCAATCTCTGCGCCAACAATCTGTGGCCAATTAACAAATAGATTTCCCTCAGCTAACCCGCTCTCCCATTCGCGCTCCGATACTAAATTGTTAAGCGTTTCTGAGATTAATTCAGGATCGCCAGTTCGACCCATTCTTTGTGTAGGTGCTGGTTTGTTAATTTTTCTTATCACACCCGTTTTAAATGTTTTAAAAAGATCAAGAGCCAAATCGCGTTTTTCCATTATTTTATTTTCTCCTCACTACGCCAGGAGTTACATAAAACTTCTGTGTCAATAATTCAGGAGGTAAGTCGGCCTCAACTGCTGCGGTAATTATTGTTTGCTCAGCCATTAAAGTTGCTGACATCAATTGAATTCTGCGAGAATTATCAAGTTCAGCAAAGACATCATCCAAAATAAGAATCGGTTCGTCACCTTCGCTTTTAAGTAAATTAAATGACCCAATTCGCAACGCTATTGCCATAGACCAAGACTCTCCATGGCTAGCGTAACCTTTGGCTGGAAAGTCACCAATCTGTAGATGTAAATCATCGCGATGTGGGCCAATTAAAGTTACCCCTCTTTCAATCTCTTGATAGGACGTTTCATCCAATCGTTTTGCTAAAACCTCGATATTGTTTTCAGGGTTATTGCTTACGCCTTGAGAACTACACTTGTATGAAATTGAGGCCGGTTTAACTTCATTTAAATTAGCGTAATTTAAGGCAACCCACGGGTTTAACGCTTCAATGAGAGCTATTCTTTCAGCAGTTAATTGAGCGCCGAATTTAATTAGTTGTTCGTTCCATGGAATTAATGCACTTGTAGATGCTCTGGTTTTTAAAAGAGCATTGCGTTGTTTAACCACACGATCATAGTCCGCGATTACTCCGGCTAAACGTGGGGCTCGTGTTATGAGTAAGCGATCTAAAAAATCTCTTCGAACTCCTGGTTCCCCGCGCACTAAATCCAAATCCTCGGGTGAGAAATAGACTACTTGGCAAGCACCGAGAATTTCACGCTGGCTTCGGGTTGGGTTTCCATTAATTCGCGCGCGGTTAGCTTTCGAAATATTTATCTCTAAATCAATCTGTAACACGCGATTATCTCTTTCGATTTCACTACGGATTATTGCTTGTTGTGCGCCTAAAGTAACTAATGGGGTGTTACTTGAAACGCGGTGTGATGAAAGAAAAGATAGATAAATTAGCGCCTCAGCAATATTGGTTTTTCCAGAACCATTATCGCCTATAAAAGTGGTGGTTCCAGGTTGTAGTTCAAGCTCTAAATGTGAATAGGATCTAAAGTTGGTCAACGCCAACTTGTTCATTCGCATTAGAGGTGTTCTATTTTAAGATGCGTAACGCATTGGCATTAATAAGTAACGATAGTTTTCAATAAGCGTTCCATCTTTATCGTTTTTCCCCATTAAGATTGCGGGTTTATTGGGTCCGGTAAAGGAAATTTGCACAAATTTACTCCCGACAGCAGTTAAACCATCTGCCAGATAAGTTGGGTTAAAAGCTATTGAGATTGGCTCACCGCTTAACAAAATCTCAATATCTTCAGTTGCTTGCGCTTCTTCACCCGCTCCCGCATCAAGAGACAACAAATTATTGTTAAAGTTAAGACGAAGTGGAACGGTTTTGTCGGTTACTAGCGCAACCCGGCGAACCGATTCAAGTAGGGTTTCAACTTCAATAAGCGCGGTTGTTGTAACCTCTTGAGGTAATAAGTGGCGGTATGGAGGGAAAGTTCCATCCAACATTCTCGATGTCATAGTTTTTCCATCACTTGCAAAGCCTGCTAAACGATCATTGCTTGCGGTTGGGGCGAAGGATATGGAAATGTTTTTAGTGCCGGTAAGGGATTTCGCCGCATCAGCAATTGTCCGTGCGCGCAAAATCGCAATAGTGGATGTGTTTGGAGTAGTTGGCTCCCATTGAATTTCGCGGACTGCTAATCGGTAACGGTCTGTGGCGGCCAGGGTTACCGTCTCCTTATCTACTTCAATATGCACGCCAGTTAGTGTCGGTAGTGAATCATCACGCCCAGCAGCTATCGCCACTTGAGCAACTGCGGTAGCAAAAACCTCACCAGAAATCACACCAGTTGTCTCTGGTAGTTCGGGTAAGTGTGGGTACTCATCAACCGATAATGTTGGGAGGGTGAATTTTGCACTTCCGCTAGTTACTAACACCCGGGTTCCCTCTAGCGTAAAAGTTATTGGTTTATTTGGTAAAGAGCGGGAGATCTCAGCAAGCAAGCGTCCAGGGACTAATACCATCCCGTTTGTTTTAACATCTGCTGGGAAATGGGATTTACTAGCCGTCTCTAAATCTGAAGCCGATAAGTAAATCTGCCCCTCAGCAGCCTCTATAACTATTCCCAGCAACTCAGTTTTTATCGGCCGAGTTGAAAGGCTTCTAGAGACCCAATTAACCCCATCAACTAATACTGATTGCTCAACCGTGAACTTCATAATCTTCCCCAATTCCTCGAGAGGTTCGTTTCATATCTAGATTTATATATATAAAGGTAGTCGTAGTAACCAGAGGGTTTATATGTGGATAACACATAAAAGCCCAGTTGGAGACGGTGTTTCCATCAGGAAAACTTGTGGATAACCACGCCCAATGTGTGGACAGCGCTCCCCATCACACCTTAAACCCCACCCTCCCATTAAAAACTCCTACATTTACACACATAAAAAACCACACTCTCCACAGTTATCCCCACGTTATCCCCAGCTGGGGGTAAAAAGCGATAAATCGGACATAACCCGCATATTTCGAGCTATCGCACCTGTTGTTTAATTCTATTAGTGAGTTCGGTAACTTGATTATAAATCGATCTACGCTCAGCCATGAGTTGACGAATCTTGCGGTCGGCATGCATGACCGTTGTGTGGTCCCGCCCACCAAATGTCTGGCCGATTTTTGGCAGGGAGAGCTCTGTCAGCTCGCGGCACAGATACATAGCGATCTGCCTGGCGTTTACTAGTACCCGGGAGCGGGAGGTGCCACAAAGGTCGTCGAGGGTTAACGAGAAATAAACAGCTGTTTGAGCCATGATCGTCGAGGCGGTAATCAGGGGATTGCCCTCATTTGGGATTAAATCCTTTAAGACAATCTCAGCTAGGGAGAGATCAACACTCTGTCGGTTTAGTGAGGCAAAGGCAGTTACTCGAATTAAAGCTCCTTCGAGCTCGCGGATGTTGGTGGATATTTTGCTAGCAATATATTCCAAAACATCATCAGGTGCATTTAATTTATCTTGAGCTGCTTTTTTGCGAAGAATTGCAATACGTGTTTCGAGTTCAGGTGGCTGGATGTCGGTTATTAACCCCCACTCAAAGCGGCTGCGAAGACGATCTTCTAAAGTGGTTAATTGTTTTGGAGGACGATCACTTGAAATCACAATCTGTTTATTAGCATTATATAAAGTATTAAAAGTATGAAAAAACTCTTCTTGTGTTCGTTCCTTATTTTCTAAAAACTGAATATCATCCACAAGTAAAATATCTAAATCGCGATAGCGTCTTTGGAAAACAGAGGCTTTATCATCACGAATTTAGTTAATAAAATCATTAGTGAACTCTTCGGATGAGACATAACGAACACGAACATGACTATATAACTCTTTCGCATATGCCCCAATAGCCTGCAGGAGATGGGTTTTACCTAACCCTGATTCACCATAAATAAAGAGTGGGTTATAAGCTTTTGCGGGCGCTTCGGCAACAGCAACTGCGGCAGCATGAGCGAAACGATTAGAGGAGCCGATAACAAAAGTTTCAAAAATATATCGAGGGTTGAGTTGAGTACCTTCCGAGATTTTAGGGATTTTAGAAGCACCATCATCGCGCCCCGTGCCAGGTTTTGGAGCAAGAAAATCGATCTCAATTTCCGGGGCTTGTGAATTAATTAACTCTAAAGTCTCATCAACCGTTACAGCTATATTTGTTTTTTCGCCAAGTTCTCGAGTTAAAAAATCACTTACGGCAACCCTCAAACGACTCTCTAAAACATCTTTAGCAAATAAATTTGGGGTGGCAATTAGAAGTGTTGTTTGGTCACTATTATGAAGTAAACCCAACGGCTTACTCAACGACAAAAAAGCACGGTGTTGAGGTGCATCACTTGCAACCTCGTCAATTACCCGGCTCCATAAAACGCTTAACTCAACCTCTTTGACGTCCACACAGCACCTCACTGATATCCACAGGGTTATCCACAGCCTGTGGTCTAAACCTCAGGTTGAGCCCTTTAAAAACCTCCAAACCAGGAAAACCTGTGGAGAGAGTCGAAAAGTAGAGCGAATTGGCGGAAAAAGCAACTAGTTATCCACAGCAAAAAAGCCTCCAACCTCGTTAAAAGTTGGGTTTGACCACCTTGTATCCCGACCTCTACCGTTACACCCTCGCTTCCTCCGCATTTATGAACGCACCGCCATTGTTAATTTCTTAGGAGCCCCACATGACAAAACGTACTTTCCAACCCAATACCCGGCGCCGCGCTAAAAAACATGGATTCCGGGCGCGGATGGCGACTCGCGCTGGCCGCGCGGTTCTAGCTGCCCGCCGCGCTAAAGGTCGCGTCCGACTTTCAGCGTAGGGATCTTTAAACCAGATTCTCGTGCTAGCTAAAACTGCACGTCTAACCGAGAGCGGGGATTTCACCCGCGCGACCAAAAGTGGGTTTCGATACTCATCGAATAACTTTGTGGGATACCTATATATAAATTCCGATGTGAATGAGCCTGCCCGCGCAGGTTTAATAATTAGTAAATCTGTTGGTGGGGCTGTGACACGTAACCGTTTAGCGCGCAAAATTCGCCACTGTATTTTTAATCAGTATTCAGAGATTCCAAATGGAGGATTACTAGTCATTCGTGGATTAAATAAATCTGCAGAATCAGAATGCGCCAGCGAGATTAATAAAATCATTACACATTTAGTGGGCAAAGCCAATTTACGTGTAGGGAAAAAATGAGAAAGTTTTTGACCAGCCCAATTAAGTTTTATCAAAAATGGATCTCTCCAATGTTTGGCCCGCGGTGTAAGTACTATCCATCGTGCTCAAGTTATGCCATATCGGCGATTGAGTCATACGGATTAAAGGGAGTTGCAATGAGCATTTGGCGTTTAATGCGTTGTAACCCATGGTCACATGGCGGAGTTGATTATGCAATTAAAGAAAAGGCGGCAGTCTAATTTATGAATACCATCTTAAAACCCTTATATATAGCGGTTTCTTGGGTTATTGTAACAATCCATAAGTTACTCTCACCAATTTTTGGCACTGATAGTGGAGTTTCTTGGTCATTAGCAATTGTCGGCCTCGTTATTTTAATCCGTATTATCCTAATTCCACTTTTTGTGAAACAAATCAAAAGTCAGCGCGCCTTGACCGCACTTCAACCACACATGAAGGAGATTCAAAAGAAGTACAAAGACGATCGCCAAAAGCAATCTGAAGAGATGATGAAGTTATATAAGGAGCACAAAACAAATCCACTTGCATCATGTTTTCCAATTCTTGCTCAAGCACCAATTTTCTTCTCTCTTTTTACCGTCTTGAATGGGATAGGGAAAACCCCTCCGATAAGACATGGGGTTTTAACTCAAACTGATGTCGTTAGTGCGGCTAACGCTAAATTCTTCGGCGCACCAATTTCTGATACTTTTCTGGGAACAAATGTCACTACTGTGAAAATTGTTACGGTTGTATTAATTGCATTTATGTCGCTAACTACCTTTACAACGCAACGTCAATTAATGTTAAAAGGAATGCCAAAAATGGATTCTAGTAACAATATGATGTTGCAACAGCAAAAAATTATGTTGTATGCATTTCCAGTAATTTTCGCCATTTCGGGAGTTAACTTTCCAATCGGTGTTTTAATTTACTGGTCGACAACAAATCTTTGGACATGGGGACAACAGTTCTATGTCATAAAGCGAAACCCAACTCCTGGCTCTCCTGCCTACGAGGAGCTCCAACATAAGCGGGCGAAAAAAAGCGGAACCGTGGAGATCCCAGAAGTTGAGAAGATTGAGCCAGTAGAGGATCTCAAAGGTCAACGAAACCAGCCAAAAAAGAAGAAGAAGAAAAATAAGTAGGTGATTGAATTACGGCAAATCGGTATAAATGGTATTAATTCACTACAAACCCGACAGGGAGAGCGAGAATGGTAAAGAAGAGAGTTAAGGCTTCAGAGGCAACAGATGTTAAAGAGGCTACCGATGGAGTAGTTATTGATGAAGGCGTAGAGCTCAGCGAGGTTGATGCCGACCCAGCAAAGGCGCCAAAAGCGATGGCGCGCCTGGAGGAGGAGGGCGACATTGCAGCCGACTATCTGGAGGCGATGTTGGATATCGCCGATTTAGATGGAGATATTGATATAGATGTTGAAAACGATCGCGCCTCCCTTGCCATAGTTGGCGGTAAACTTCGCCACCTAGTTGGAAGCAATGGTGAGGTGCTAGATGCAATTCAAGAGTTAACCCGGTTGGCGGTGCAGACCTCCACGGGAGATCGCTCACGTTTAATGCTCGATATAGATAACTTTCGCGCCAATAAACGCACTGAACTCAAGAAGTTAGCTCAGGAGATGGCAGATGAGGCTAAATCTACCGGAAAATCGATAAAATTAGCTCCAATGAATGCATTTGAACGAAAGATTATCCACGACACAATCCAGGATCTCGGATTAACGAGTGAGTCAGACGGTGAAGATCCAAACCGTTATGTCGTGATCTACAGCGCATAAGTGGTGGTTTCACGTGAAACCCTGATCGAACGGCATTTTCCAGATACCGCTCGAATTAACCAGTATGCCGAATTTCTGGCAGGGCCAGGGATAGAGCGTGGCTTATTAGGCCCGCGTGAAGCAGAAAAAATCTGGGATCGCCACATATTTAACTGCCTTCCAGTGGTGAGCCTGCTCAAAGAGGGTTCAATTGTCTTTGATGTGGGCTCTGGAGCTGGGCTACCCGGGGTCGTTATTGCATTAGCTAGACCGGATTTGCATGTGGTTTTAATTGAGCCTCTTGAGCGCCGAGTTGAGTTCCTTAAAGAGGCGGTTTCAGGCCTTGATATTGAGGTTATTCGAGGACAGGCTCAAGATGTTCGGGCAACGGCACACTACGTCACCGCCCGAGCGGTCGCCCCCTTAGAAAAACTCAAACGCATTACCTGGCATCTTTTAAAGACGAATGGCTCATTGATGGCGATTAAAGGCAAATCGGCAGAGCTTGAGATGAAATCTCTCCCGAAATCTATCCTGCACGAGGTAAATCTTGAGGGAATTGAGCTCGGTCGCATCGTTGAGATACGTAAAGGTGCTTAACTAAGCACTGTGGATGATTCACGTGAAACAAAATCAGTAGTAGGTACTCGGCGTCTACGCGAGGCGATGGATAAACCCGCCACACTTCGAATTATTACCGTCGCCAACCAAAAAGGCGGGGTCGGCAAGACTACAACTACAGTCAATTTAGCTGCCGCACTATCAATGGGGGGCTTAAGGGTATTAGTTATCGATCTTGACCCGCAAGGAAATGCATCGACGGCTTTAGGTGTCGAGCATGTGGAAAACCCAGGAATCTACGAAACATTAATGGGAGAGCTAACCATGGCTTCCTGCGTCCAGAGGGTGAAGGGCTTTCCATCCTTAGAGTGCATCTCTTCTAATACCTCCCTTGCCCAGGCCGAAATTGAGTTAGTGCCAATGGTCGCCCGTGAAATGCGCCTTAAAGAGGCCATTGAGGAGTTAGTCACCGAGCGCAGCCATCGAGGCGAGGCTTTGGACTATATTTTTATCGACTGCCCACCGAGTTTAGGTCTCTTAACTATAAATGCTTTAACGGCGGCACAAGAAATGCTTATTCCTATTCAATGTGAGTATTACGCACTTGAAGGTCTCTCGCAATTATTAAAAACCTATGAACTTGTGAAGAAGCGACTTAATGCGAATTTAAAACTTTCAACTTTTGTTTTAACAATGTTTGATGGGCGTACGCGTTTAGCAAATGATGTCGCCGATGAAATTCGCAAACACTACCCACGTGAGCTAATTGATATACCGATCCCTAGAGCTGTTCGCATCTCAGAGGCCCCAGGATTTAATCAAACAGTGATGACATATGACGCAGCATCGCCCGGTGCCATTGCTTATATGTCAGTCGCGCGCGAGCTAGCCACCCGTGGGAAAGCCGTTGATTCAAATGTTGTTTCAATACATTACAAACGCGAAGGTGAGATTGCATAATGGTACGTCGAGGTGGATTAGGTACAAATCTAGATGCATTGATTCCAACCTCTTTAACAGTTGCAGGCAGAGAAGTTGCAACTCAAGATCAAGTGGATCTTAATTCGATATCACCAAATCCACGACAACCACGTAAACACTTCGATGAGGATGCACTCAATGAATTGGTCGCATCCATTAAAGAGATTGGAATTTTACAACCCCCAGTCGTTCGACAAACATCGGCAGATACCTATGAATTAGTTATGGGTGAGAGGCGATATCGCGCCGCTAAAATTGCTGGGCTCACTGCGATTCCCGTAATTATTCGTCAGACCACCGACAATGATTTACTGCGCGAGGCGCTCATTGAAAATATTCACCGAAGCGATTTAAATGCTTTAGAGGAAGCTGCGGCATATTCGCAGTTGCTCACTGATTTTAATTGCACGCATGAAGAGTTAGCTCAAAAATTAGGTCGGTCACGCCCATTAATATCCAACACAATTCGCTTAATGAACCTTCCACTTTTAGTTCAAGCACAATTAATTGCAGGAGAGATTACTGCCGGTCATGCCCGCGCGTTACTGGGTATAAGAGATAGCAAAAGCGCAGAAAACCTGGCTAATAGAGTGGTTTTCGAGGGCCTAAGTGTGCGTGCTTTAGAGAAAATTATTTCAATGGATGCGCCAAAGAATAAAGCTAAGAAATTAAAAACTGTAACTTCGAGCATTGTTGAATTTAACGAAATCGCAGAACGTATTGGTGATGCATTAGATACCAGAGTAATTATTCAAGGTAGTGTGAAGAAAGGCACGATAGTTATAGAATTCGCAGGTAGTGAAGATTTAAAACGCTTAACTCAAATACTTGAGAGTTAAGTTAATTGATTTCCACTTCGTCGTGACATCTCTGTCTTAATAACTCCACCCAAGGCTTTCACTCCATCTCGAATTCGCTCAGGTGTTGGGTAGCAGTACGATAAACGTAATGACCAAGAACCAAAACCATCGGAATAAAAAGCAGTTCCAGGAACATAAGCCACCTTTGCCACAATAGCCTTTGGCATCAAGGCAGTGGTATCGATTTCTGGTGGAAGAGTAACCCACACATAAAAACCACCTCCGGGTTTAGTCCATTGTGCGACCGCTGGAAAATACTCGTCAAGTGATTCAAGCATCGCATCACGACGGACCTTGTATAAATCGCAAAATGAAGCTATTTGATCGCGCCACGGTTGGTCGGCAAGATAACTGGAGATGGTTAATTGTGCGAAATTAGATGGACATAAAATTGAAGATTCACTAGCGATAACCATTTTTTCTTTAAGTGAGGAGGGTACGAGAGCCCAGCCAACTCGTAATCCAGGAGCGATTGTCTTTGAAAAAGTTCCGAGATAAATAACGTTCTCAGAGTCCTCGGCTCGCATTGCATTCGGAGAGGGCTTATCAAATCCAAGGAGACCGTATGGATTATCTTCAACAACAAAAATCTCTGCCTCACGGCAGATATTTAATATTTCAGTTCGACGCTCAGCCGGTAATAAAACTCCAGAGGGATTTTGATAGTTAGGAATTATGTAGAGAAATTTAATTTTCCGCCCACTTGCTCGAACCCTTGAAATTGCATCACGCAAACCCGTAGGAACTAATCCAGAACCATCGGTTTCCACATGGATGACCGAAGCCTCGTACTGGTGAAAAGTTCCTAGCGCTCCAACATATGAAGGGGCTTCAACTAGAACGACATCTCCTGGATCGATAAATATCCGGGAGATTAAATCCAAGGCCTGCTGGGAACCTGTGGTTACTAAAACATCATCAGGGTTAGCACGAATACCTTCAAGGGCCATTACCTCACAAATCTGCTCACGGAGCTTGGGGTGGCCTTGACCACTTCCATATTGCAGGGCTTCAGCGCCGTTGGTTAAGACTAGTTTTTGGACGACATCGGCCATCATAGACATAGGGAAGGCGGAAAGATTAGGCATTCCACCAGCTAATGAGACGATTTCGGGGCGTGAAGCCACCGCAAAAAGCGAACGGATCTCACTGGGCTTCATATGCGCAGCTCGACTGGCAAAGCGCTCCTCTAAATTCTGCGGAGCACCAGTGACAAATCGCGCTGTAATTTCAGACATGGCTCAAGTCTGTCACATGCCAGTGATGGATTGAGCACCAATTAACGACGGATACCGGCTTTACGAAGGTCGGCGATGCGCAACGTACCGGTCTTTGCATCATCTTCGGAGGCTAAATAAAGCCGCTGGATAGCAATCACTAGCGCTTCGGCTATGACATCGCGAAATTCTGCACGAGAGATACGATCCAAATCCCCAGGATTACTTGAATAACCTAGATTAATTTGCACAGCTGGCGCCCTAGTTAGCCGGAGTAAATCCCATGCCTTTGCATGAGCACGACAATTGACTAAATCGGTACGCGCGCAGATTTCACGTTGAACTAAGGAAGCAAAACGCTCTCCCACAATTGAGTGAACGCCATGCGCGTCACTTCCATAAAAATAAGTTGCCACTCCATGAGCACTCTCGTTTTTATAACTATCCAGATGAAGTGAAATCATTAAATCGGCGTTACTTTGATTCGTAAAAGCAATTCGCTCTACTTCATTAGGATTATTTGCAGCCCCTCGTGTGAGAAAAACCGAAGCTCCTAAAGCAAGTAGGCGCCCCTCGGTACGAACTGCAGCGTCATAAATTAATGCGTCCTCGCCTTCGGGATTTAAAACAATAACCTTATTTGCAAGTGCGGGACCGCGATTTCTATGTGTCGCGCTCTCTCGCATCACTAATGGAGCACCGCCAGATACTATGCGCGTTAAGCGTAAAAGTGCAATGATTGTTGCTGGTCCGCACTTACCGTCCACACTTATTCCAACTGAGTGTTGGAACTCCCTAACTCCTGATTCCAACCGGGAGCCATAAATTCCATCGACTCGGCCGCAATCAAAACCCATTTCAGTAAGTCGCGATTGTAAGGCGGCGACATCATCACCCCGCATAAGTGGCGGCTCCTGAAGATTTAACGAACGATCGCCTAGCTTCCAGTTCGCCTCTTCCAGCGCGCGCACGGTAACTTCATCTAACTTGCCAGTAACACTTAAGCCTCGCAACTGCTGAAAAGTGCGAATCTGCGATTCATCTAATTCATGCATACGTTTCCCTTATGGAAATTTAAGCAATAAAACTTGCAAGGTCTTTCAAAATAGCTGGTTTTGGTTTTGCGCCAACTATGGTTTTTACAACCTCACCATTAACAAAAATATTCATCGTTGGAATCGATGTTATGCCATATTTAATCGCAATTGCTGACTCTTCATCGGTGTTAAGTTTTACGATTTTTATCTTATCTCCGTACTCATTTGAAATCTCCTCAAGAATTGGACCGACTGCACGACAAGGCCCACACCATTCAGCCCAAAAATCAACTAACACAGGAGTATTACTCTTGAGTACCTCTGCATCGAATGTAGCGGTAGTAACCTTGCTTGTAGCCATCGTAAATCTCCAAATCTTCTTTTGTAGTGAGTGAACTTTACTGGTGTGCGAGATATTTTTCAGCATCAAGTGCGGCTTGGCAGCCAGAGCCTGCCGCAGTGATAGCTTGGCGGTAGGTGTGGTCTACTAGATCCCCACAAGCAAAGACGCCTGGGATATTAGTTCTGGTCGAACGCCCATCTACTTCAACGTATCCATCACTATTGAGTGTGACTTGTTGAGTAATCAACTCACTCCGCGGAATATGGCCAATTGCCACAAAGAGCCCTGTGAGAGCCAGCTCACTCTCTTTCGCGTTAAGAACATTTCGCAATTTAACTCCAGAAACCTTAGCTTCACCAAGGACATCTATTACTTCAGTATTCCAAAGAAATTCAATTTTAGAGTTCGCCATCGCCCGATCAACCATAATTTTGGAAGCGCGTAACGAATCGCGCCGATGAATCAGAATAACCTTACTTGCAAACTTAGTTAAAAAAGTAGCCTCTTCAACGGCTGAATCCCCACCACCCACGACCGCAATTACTTGGTCACGGAAAAAAAAGCCATCACAAGTAGCACACCATGAAACACCATGACCCGATAAACGCTTTTCATTAACTAAACCAATTTCACGATATGCAGATCCCATGGCGAGAATGACCGCTTTTGTCTTAATTGTTTTTCCAGAACCATCTTCCAAAATTTTAATTTCACCATTCAAATTCATTTTTATAATATCGTCAGTGATTAATTCAGTGCCAAATCGTTTGGCTTGCTTGCGCATGTTATCCATTAAATCTGGTCCCATAACTCCATCAACAAATCCAGGGAAGTTTTCGACTTCTGTGGTGTTCATAAGTGCGCCACCTGCAGTAACCGAGCCTTCGTAAATAATTGGTTTCAACTGAGCACGAGCGGCATAAATTGCGGCGGTATATCCAGCCGGACCTGAACCAACAATGACTACATCTCTAACTTCACTCACAAGTTTTCCCCGGCATTCTCATTGATTGGTAGTCCATAGAACCCTTTCCATGAGCTTTTTATTCCGTTCCGGGCGAGCGTCGAACAAGTGAATCACGTAAGTGAGTTATCATCGAAATCTCTTCGACTCCAGCAGCCTTACCGACGATCAAATATCCCAGAAATGCCATCACCATCACGATTCCCAGCTCTCCTGCACGCGCAACTTTCGATAATTCAACTCCAGCCCAGCTTATGTATTGAGTCAATGCGAAAAGCGGTGCCATTACCCCGACAGCTGCACCTATTAAGCGAAGGTGTTGACCAAAAAAATCCATAATCCTGATTGGCCCAGTATGTTTCTTGAGCAATGAAAGCGTAACTAAAAGTCCGACAAGATAACTGATTGAAAAAGCAGCGCCCAGTCCAATTGTTACCCACTGGTTCTTTAAAAAATGAAGAAATAGATAGGAGAGACCAACCGAGACCAGATTAATA
>JANLPM010000301.1:0-1678 GCA_031367265.1 Actinomycetes bacterium | reverse complement strand
TCGAAAAAGAGTTCTTGGTCAGTCTTGGGCTCCTTCGGTTGATATTGTTGAAGGGAGTGCAGAAAATCGCACCGACTTAGATCTTTCTTTGGCTGGAGTACATACTGCGTATTACTTATTGCACTCAATTAATTTGGGACCAAATTTTGATGAGATTGAAGCTGAAATGGCGCGCAATTTTGCCCTTGCCGCCGAAGCAGCTGGCGTAAAACAATTAGTCTATTTAGGTGGCATAGCAAACGATAAAAATATCAGTAAACATTTGGCATCTCGTGTTCGCACAGGAGCAGAGCTCGCAAGCACCTCAGTTCCTGTGATGGAGCTTCGTGCCGGAATTATTATTGGCTCGGGTTCTGCTAGTTTTGAAATGTTGCGTCATTTAACGCATCGCTTGCCGATTATGACAACGCCTAAATGGGTTATGAACCGAACCCAACCAATTGCGATTCGAGATGTCTTGTATTACTTAAAGCAGACCGCGATTTTGTCGCAGCCAGTCGGAAGAATCTTTGATATTGGCGGCCCCGAAGTACTGACGTATGCCGATATGATGCAAAAATTCGCCAAACTATCTGGCTTGAAGAAACGTTTAATTATTAAAATTCCAGTATTGACTCCAGGGCTTTCAAGTTTGTGGATTGGGTTAGTCACACCGGTACCTACAGCCCTTGCCCGCCCACTTGTTGGTTCATTAATAAGTGAAGTTGTTGCAGATCCTGCAAAGTGTGTGGATGGATTCATCGCGCCACCTCCGTATGGCTTAACGGATTTAGCAACTGCCATCAATTTGGCACTCTCAAAGACAACAGATCACGGCGTAGAAACCCGTTGGTCAGATGCGACAAGCCCAACGGCACCATGGCAAAAAGCGCAAGGAGATCCGGCTTGGGCTGGTGAAATGGTTTTGAAAGATCGACGTGAAGCAACTACCGATATCTCAATTGATAAAATTTGGCGACAGATTGAGGGTATTGGTGGTGAGCACGGCTGGTTTGGATCTGATTTTCTTTGGTGGGGCCGAGGAGCGTTGGACCGCTTAGTCGGCGGAGTGGGTTTGCGTCGCGGCAGACGTGACCCAGATTATTTGCGCGTCGGTGAGAGCTTGGATTTTTGGCGAGTTGAAGAGCTCGAGCAAGGACATCGACTAAAACTTTATGCTGAGATGGTTCTGCCTGGGAAAGCCTGGCTGGAGTTCACTGTTAGGCAAGAAAATGGAAGAGTACGCATCGTTCAAGAGGCCACTTTTAATCCTCGTGGTCTCGGTGGCCAGCTCTATTGGTATGCGGTTTCACCATTTCATCTCTTTGTTTTTCCAACTATGCTCCGAAATATCATAAAGAAAGCGGCCAAGGATGCATGAGTTCACCGCTGAGGTTGAAGCTCTTGCCCAAGAGGTTTTGATATATAGCCTTGATAGATTAAAAAATGATCCTCCGCTAGATGGTCCACGAACTGCTGAAGATTTATTTTCCGAAGTCGGTAACACGATTACTGCGAAGGGTCTTGGCGGACATGAGGCGTTGGAAATTTTTACGAGTGTTTTGGCTAAAGCATGTATCTCTACTGATCATCCTCGCAATTTAGCTTTTATTCCCTCGGCACCAAGTGAGTATGCAAACCTCTTTGATTTAGTTGTCGGTGCTAGTGCTTTGTATGGCGGCTCTTGGCAAGAGGGTGC
>JANLPM010000213.1:0-1849 GCA_031367265.1 Actinomycetes bacterium | reverse complement strand
GCCGGTACCCAACCATGGAGCTCGGCCTCTGCCTTTTCCATCGCAAGATTGGCACCTTTTACGAGCCTTATCTTTATTTTAGCGCCGCTGCGCTTATGGCGCGCCTTCGCCCAATCAATAAGTTCGGCTAAAACCGAGTGCGACTCGGGCAAATACGCTTGTAAAACTATTCCAGCTGCAAGGGATTCAAACTCTGGCTCACTTAATACCAACTTAAATGCATCAACGGTAATTCTTAAATCCCGAAACTCTTCCATATCTAAATTTACGAAGACGCCTGAAATCTCTGCCTGGCGATAGAGCAGTCGCAGTTGCACGCAGGCCCGCTTGACCGAACCCTGATGATCAATGGCAATCAACTGACTCACAATCGATGAAATCTTTACTGATATGTAATTAATTTCGGGCCGCTGAATTAATTCGATTATCGATCTCAATCGTGTTTGTGCCTCTTTTTCACCAAGCACAGCCTCACCTAAGAGATTAATATTTAGCCGAACCTCTTGCTCAGCTCGTCTTTGAATGTGGTTTCTCAGAGCGACTGGTTCTGCGGGAAGAATTATTCCATCGGCAGCTCTTCGAACTCTCCAGTGCACGATCTGCATAACTTGGATTGGCAGAACAAAAGATAAAAGCCCACCGACTTTAATGCCAATAAAATCCCATAAACCCAAACCAGTTAAAGTTGCGAACTTGGAAATTCGTCGAAGTGTTCGCGCGGCTTGTGTTAGAGAACTAATCCGGATCACTTCATCGGTCAGAGCCATCGTTAATTTGACTGCCGCAGGGTCTTTGAGCAGCCTTGCAAATCGCTTTCGATTCGCCTCATCTCGCCGGTTACGTTTAGCCGAGGAGCTAACTAAAAGTCTTTCTACCAATACCACGGCCTCAGTTGTCAGGTAATCAATATCCCTTTTCGTCGCCAGCGGTTCACTCTGCACGCCCACTATCTTAGATAGTACTTTGCTAAACTAGCGCAAATCGATAATGCGCTTCGGTTAATGCGCCGCATTTAAAGGAATTTCCGCCTTTTTATCACATCGCCGAGCTTCGAATAGGGAAAAATATAGTCAGCTGAAGCGACGCCGCAGCTGACCATATTCCAATTTCTATTTATAAATAGCGATTAATTGAACTAGCGGAACACCGACCGCAATCAACGTCAACATCATCATTCCGACATTTGAATTTGATGCTTTAATCCAACCTTTACCATGAGCGGTAGCGGCCTCCTCAACGCTTTGATCCATTGATAAATCTCGCATAGCGCCCGCCATCGACGTCTGACCTAAATAGAAGTTAAGGGCAGAAACTACAGCAATAAATGAAATCATGAACTGCTTGGCGGAGGTGTCCAGATTTCCAAAGACGATGCTAGAGCCGGTAAAAATATTGACTAAATTGAAGCGCATTGAAAGATCAGATCGGATTTTCGTGATTACAGTTGCGCGTGCATTTGAGTGTGTTTGTGACATTCAAATCTCTCCTTTGAGATTGGTCAAACTAAGCCATCCGGCTTACGCAAAATGTACAAGGTTTTAAAGGAAAATTACCGATTCGAGGTATTAAATTTGCGGAGCGCTCGTATAGCAAGTTCTGCGTGCATCTCGACACCTTTACACAAAACGCTGTCGTCGAAAGTGGCCAAGGCGCTGTGGTTGCTTGCCGCCGTGGCGTAATCATCGGTCGTACAGGCACCTAAAAACATGTAGCTTCCAGGGATTTCAAGCAGTACTCTGGAAAAATCTTCAGCTCCAGCAACAGGAAACTCCAGAGGCAGGTATACATCGCTACCAAATACATCAATAGCCGTATCAGTTACAAATTGGGCATGCTCGGCATGATTAAT
>JANLPM010000179.1:0-5545 GCA_031367265.1 Actinomycetes bacterium | reverse complement strand
CCGTGCCAACCGAAACCATTAAGGTCACTTGCAAAAAAGTCACCGTTCTCTGCAACTAACCAAGCATCGGGATTTGTCTCATCCATTGCTTGACGAATTCCATGCATTACTTCGTCATGCATATCATCAGCGCCAAAGCGGCCTGTCATATTTCCTACATCAATTCGCCAGCCTGACATCCCGTACTTTGGTTTTAACCACTTCTTAACTATTGAGTTTTTGCCTTCATACATCGCCTTTCGCAATGATTGGGAGTTAAAATTCAACTTTGGAAGAGAGGCAAGCCCCCACCAACCGACATAACCATGCTTAATCGTTTTATCCCAATAAAAATAACCTCGTTCTTTCGATTTCTTATCCTTAATCGCTTTTGCTAACCATAGGTGGCCTGCGCCGCAGTGGTTAGAGGTTAAATCTCCTAGCAGGCGAATATTTCGTTTATTGGCGGCGGCAACGAGATTAAACATAGCCTTATCTCCACCCAGGATTGGGTCTACGTGGTCAAAACTACTAGCATCATAACGATGGTTAGAGCGGGCCGGAAAAAAAGGAGTGAAATAAATTCCATTAACCCCTAAATCAGCTACGTGATCTAAATGCTCTTGTACTCCTTTTAGATCCCCGCCATATAACTCAGTACCGGTCTGTTTACTCCTCACTGACGGTAGTTCATTCCACTGGCGTGGTTTTGCCCATTCAGGGATCGGATGTATATCTGCAGATTTCGCAAATCTATCGGGGAAAATTTGATAAAAGACCGATGATTTAACCCAAGCAGGATAAGCAGGTAAAGCAATGATTTGAAAATCATTATTAGTATGCACGTCGTAATCAAAAAGGCCTGCAGCATTTAGCCACTCATATTTACCCTCTGCAACAAAAACAAATCTATATTGCAGCGAAGAGTTCTCAATTTTTACTTTTACCGACCACCAGGTTTCAATCGCACCCTGTTTTTCTGCCTTCAACGCCAAGGAACGTGGTTCTCCGTCATGGTACAGGCGAACAAAAGCTTTGGAAAATGAGTAAGCATGTGGGATGCGTACACGTAGAGTTATAGTTTCACCAATTAAAGGAGCATCATTGCTTACATACAGCTCACTTCCATCATGGTGCGGAAATGCTGACTGTAGTATGTGGTAACTCATATACATTTCCCTTCGAATTGGTTGCACTTGCACGAAGTTCCAAAGTTTGCCCAGGATAATCTAACGGGTCAATATAAACACTATATGGTGCATTCATATCCGTACCGAGTAATATCCATGGTTGGTTAGAAGCAGTGCGCGCATAAAAAGTGACTTTCAATAAATCATTACTCTTGATTGCCGCTTTAGTTTCGTAATAACCAGATAGGAAATCCATCTCGGATGTAATCTTTCCAATTTTTGCATCTGTTTTATCAATTTTCCTATTTGCCTTTAATACAACTGTAGAAAGCGCTGGCACATCAAAGGTAACTTTCTCCTTTGAAAAAGCTATCTTGGTGGTTCCCAGAAGGGTTTTCCAACCTCCGCCTGTTGTCGCAGTATTTACCACCACTTTAATTGCTTTAGTTGAGTTATTGAAGGCAACCACGTATTCGCGGTTTTCCAGGTCATCTTTTTTGGAAACGACAAATAAGGAATCTTTGGCAATTCGTACCTGCATCACGCCATTTGCAAGGCCTGGGTTCGCCCCACGTAATGCCGCTAAAACCTTTAGATATTTAGCGATGGGGTGTGTGTCAGTTACAGCGAAAGAGTCTCCACTACCGATTGGATTTGACCCAACACGTGGTTCGGTCTTCCAAATTCCGACCTTAGTTGAAAACATGTCTTGCCGTGCCAACTGGTCCGTACCATTACCTGTTCCAGTCATTCCGACTTCGTCGCCGTAATAAACAACTGGAATTCCACGAGTTAAGTACATAAGCGCATGCGCTAACAACGTTCGTGGCAACAACTCACTTGATTTGTTAATTCGCATTGCTTCAATCAACTTAGCGGCTCTACCCATGTCGTGATTTCCCAAAAAGGTGACAAGGTTACTTGCATCGGAAGTCGCGCTCGTATACAGATCATCGTAATAGAAGAGGTTTTCAACTGCCGAAGCATCAGAGTATCCAGATGCAAACTCAGTTGCCGTACGCTGGAAAGGAAAGTCGAGGACGGTTTGAATTTTATTTCTTCGAACGTAATTCATTAAATTAATTGGATTTACATCATAGACTTCGCCGAAAACAGTGAACCCATTGATTCCCACGCTCTTAGCTTGCGCGTTAATAAGTGGACTCCAGTGTTTGAAGAACTCATCATCTACATGTCTTGCCGTATCTACTCGAAAACCTGAAATTCCATAATCCTTAATCCATTGGCCATAGACGTCGGCCCAACCTCTATAGACAACTTCTTTTTCAGTTGCAAGGTCATCCAAGCCGAAAAAATCCCCTAACTCTGAGCAGGGACCATCTCCCCAGCAATTACCCATTGCTCCAACGTTGTGGTAATTACTCAAATCATTGAGCCAACTTGGATTTTTAATATTGGCAAGGTCTTTAGGGATGAAGGCGGTGTGATCGTTATATTGAATTATGTCTGCAGTGTGATTAGTTACAACGTCAAGAATTATCTTTAAATTAAGTGACTTTGCACAGGCAACAAATGCAAGTAAATCGGCCTTAGTTCCTAAGTGAGGGTCGACATTTACGAAGTCAACTCCCCAATATCCGTGGTAGCCCGCACCATAAGGTGTGGCCTTAACTTGTGTAACAAGTGGAGTTAGCCATACCGCGGTAAATCCCAGTTTCTTGATTCTAGCTAAACCATTGTCGCCTGGTGAGCACGTACCTGTTAAACCCTTTAAATCTCCACCGTGAAAGAATGCCGTATCTTTCGGATTAAATCCTGGATAGTTATCATTTGTTGTATCTGCATTTAAATATCTGTCAGGAAATACAAAGTAAATTACATCTTTGGAGAGACCTACTCGTGGAATCTCGACTTTAGAATCCGCGGCAAAAGTCGAAGTTCCAAAGAGCATTAATAGTAAAACACCGAATGAAATGAGTAGACCTTGTTTTTTCAAAAATTAACCTTTGACTGAACCAGCAGTTAAGCCACTTACAATATATTTCTGTAAAGATAAAAAGATAATGACAATAGGAATAGATGCCAGAATCGATCCTGCAGCAAATGGTCCCCAGTTTTGTGAATACTGACCCCCAATAAACTGTTGCAAACCCACAGCTACCGTTCGATTTTGCATATCTACCAGAAATAATCGCGCCAAAATAAACTCGTTAAATGTGCCAATAAAACTAAGGAGTGAAACCACGGCTAGAACTGGGGCGGCAAGCGGCACGAAAATCAGCCAGAAAGTCTGAACCGCCGAAGCGCCATCTATTTTCGCAGCTTCATCGAGTTCTGCTGGAATTGAATCTACAAAGCCTTTAAGAAGCCAGATATTAACGCCCATCGCCCCACCTAAGTAGACCAACAGAAGCCCAGGCTGGGTTCCAAGACCGATAGCTGGAGCAAACTTATAAACTCGCCCCATAATCACGTAGACCGCGGAAATTGCAAGTATTGCTGGAAACATCTGGACTAAAAGTAAAAGTTGAATACCTGTTTTGCGTCCTTTGAATGCCAAACGGCTGAAAGCAAAAGCCGACGCAGAGCCAATGACAACTGAAAGTACTGCAACCGAACCTGCGATCACTAGCGAATTCTTTACCCATACTAAGTAAGGGATTGCCGGATTATTAAAGAGTAAATGGTAATTTCTAAATGAAATCTCTTTAGGGACAAATGATGTCAACTGCAAACTGCCTGAAGAGCTAAAAGAAGATATCACTACTAAATAAAGCGGAAAAAGTGCGAACAACGAGATCGAAATACCAATTAAATGTCGCCAGGAGTCATGCATCAGCCACTTTTTCATGCGAATGTATCCAAAACTTTTGACTTCCTTAGACCATAGAGCGAAATCGATGCTACAAGTACAAAAATAATTAAGGAAATTGCGCTAGCTAACCCTAAATCCTGCGTCCCAGTACCAAAGGCAATTTTATACGTGTAACTAATCAAAATATCGGTGGCACCCGCAATTTGGCCGTCAAGTTCGTTACGCGGTCCACCACCGGTAAGTAGATAAATCAAATTAAAATTATTGAAGTTAAAAGCAAACGAAGCGATCAAAAGTGGCGAGAGGATCTGTAATAAAAGTGGCAAAGTTATTTTACGGAAAATCTGTCGTGGATTGGCACCATCGATAGCTGCAGCCTCTAGTAACTCACTGGGTATTGCCTGCAAAGAGCCGCTAGAAATTAAGTAGAAGTATGGAAAACCTAACCAGAGATTTACCAGGATTACTGCCAAGCGTGCAAAGTTAGGATCGGAAAACCAAGCAATATGTGTACCAAATAAAGTATTAATGGCACCAAATTCGGTATTAAACATCCCGCCCCAAATCAAAATGCTCATTACGCTTGGCATCGCATAAGGGAGAACTAAGATAGAGCGGTATATTCGGCGGCCGCGGATCGGCTTATTGAGAGCTAAAGCTAAGAGTAAACCTAGAGCAAATGTAGTAACCACAGTGGCTGTGGCAAATACGACGGTCCAAATAAACACCTTTAACAATGGTCCTCGAACTCGTGCGTCAGTAAATATTTTCTTGTAGTTCTCTAACCAAATTGGTGCACGCCAGCCAGGCTCAAGAATGGCATTTTTATCACTTGGAAGTGAGTAGTTTCCTCGTCCATTGTCTCGGTAAATCGAATTATCAACTAGGCTTTTAAACTCATCGGTTCCTGGCAAGTATTCCAATACTTGACGAGAAACTACACCAGCCTCAAAGCCTTCTAGCGCAATAAAACTCTTTCCCTGATATAAAAAATGTTGTTTAGAATAAAGCTTATCGGCGCTAGCTAACTCTGAATCTGTCAGTGCCGTAAAATTAGGAGCCGCTATAGCTACTCCATTTTTATCTAATGTTACATCTCTTCTATCGACTGAAGTTCTCGAGACAATTGTCGAAATAAAATATTTCAAGTCGGCGACATCCGAAACCAGAATAGCCTCCTTGCCATCTGATTTACCGAGCTTTATATCGAATGAAATCCCCGAAGGATCAGCTTCTATCGCTCGGTTCGTAATTTGAACAATTGCCTCTTCCTTAGAAATAATGTTGCCTGTTTTATAGGTAAATCCAGACATTGTGACCGTATAGAGAATTGGGCCTAACACGAAAGCAAAAAGTAAAAGGATGCCAGGTATAAAAAATTTCAGAGGTATTGAAACTTTTGTTAAATACGTGATGGCAAGTGCCAAGACCGTAAATCCAAGAAAAATTGCGATTAAATATTCTCGTTGAGCAAATGCACTTTGCGCCAACATGACAAGAATAGAAAGAGCCAAACTTAGAAATATGACCTTTAGGAAAAGAGCAGTTTTTCCTCTTATCAAATAGGTCAACATTTCAAATTCCCGTCATTGTTTCGCCTGATATAAATGTATTCACTTTTCCCTATTATTAAAAGAGTGATGCGGGCGATAATTCGCCC
>JANLPM010000268.1:0-3562 GCA_031367265.1 Actinomycetes bacterium | reverse complement strand
GGGCTGGCGGGCTATATCAATGGATTACTTGTTGTTAATTTCAACCTGCCATCATTGGTAGTAACAATTGGAACATTAGCGCTCTATCGGGGCATAGCATTTATTCTTCTTGAGTATCGATCTTTCAGTGATTTCCCCACGGTATTTACCGATTTTGCGCAAAATACTTTCGGAAACTCTCCTTTTCCGCAAACTTGTTTGGTATTTATTGTCTTAGCGCTAGTGGCGGGAGTTTATCTCCAGATTGGAAGCATTGGCCGAAAGGTATATGCAATTGGTAGCAATTTAACGGTCTCTAAATTCTCCGGAATTGATGTCAATCGCATTAAACGGAGAATGTTTGTCTTCTCAGGCATAGTCTCAGGTCTTGCAGGAATCCTGTATACGGGATACACAAGCAGCGCTCGAGCTAATAACGGAACCGGTCTCGAGCTGAGCGTGATAGCGATCGTGTTAATTGGCGGAATCAGCATGTATGGTGGCAAAGGCCGCTTTCTCGGTGTTCTTTTCTCGCTTGTGCTAGTAACCAGTCTCACCAGTTGGATGAATTTGAAATATATCTCTTCGAGCATTCAGTACACGGTGCTAGGAATGTTAATGATCGGAGCAGTAGTCGTCCCCGCGCTCTCCGAGAAAATTCAAAATTCCAGAGAGATTAGAGAGGAGAGATCCCATGCTTGAAAAGGTAGGGGATTTTCTTACCCACAGAGATTTACAGCCGGGGCGATTTTTGCTCGTCCCGGCTGTAAAACAACTAGTTACGCCTGCGCAACTAGTTGTACCAGCAAAATACCCAAATCAAAGGAGAAATAATGCGTAACTTCCAATCTCGAAAGGTTCAGGTACTTGGCGTAGTTCTTGCTAGTCTAGCATTGAGCTTTTCAGGAACCACTCTAGGCAACGCAGCTGGCAAGACAATGAGTACTTGTCCAGTGACGTTGATTCCAAAGACCACGGATAACCCGTTTTTTGCCGCCATTCACTATGGTGCTGATCAAGCGGCTAAGGAGTTAAAGGGTCTCAAAGTTAACTTCACCGGCACTGCCCAGACCGATGCACAGGGTCAAATCCAGCGCGTTCAGGCGGCAACCACAAATAAGGCATGCATAATCAATATCGCTTCAGTAGATTCGACAGCGCTTGTCCCAGCGCTAAAGGCTGCCATTAAGAAGGGCGTCAAGGTTGTTACCTTTGATGCAGATGTGACGGTTTCAGCTCGTACCCTCTTCATTTCGCAAGACTCTGAGAAGGCATTGGGAGCGGGAATGTTCAAGGCTCTGGCCGCTCAAATGGGCTACAAGGGTGATTACGCAATTCTCTCAGCACAGTCAACGGCGCAGAATCAGAATGCCTGGCTCCGCGAAGCTGCGATCGAGGCCAAAAAGCCTGCCTACAAGGCTATGCGATTGGTGAAGACTGTTTACGGCGATGATGATGATAAAAAATCATACGACCAAGCCGTTGCATTGATGAACGCATTTCCAAATCTCGGCGGAATTTTCACACCAGAACCAGCAGGTCTCGGTGGTGCCGTTAAGGCAAAGGATGATCTGAAATACAACCCGAATCTAGTTATTACCGGACTTGGTTGGCCTCCAGGACAGGGAGATCTTCTCAAGAGCGGAAAAGTAAAATCCTTTATCCTCTGGAGCCCAGTTGATCTTGGATACCTCACCTACTACGCAAATAACGCACTCATAACAGGTGAGATTAAAGGTCGTGTTGGCGACACATTCACGGCCGGACGACTTGGCAAAATGACAGTCGGGAAAGATGGTGTAGTAATCATGCGTGGCATGGTGACTTACACGGCTGAGAATGTCGACTCACTTCTTAGTGGGTACAAGACCTCTGATTAAGTAATCGTCAGAGTTAATAAGTAATTGAAAATGTCACCCAGGCACACGAGGAGTCTGGGTGACATTTTCGAACTAGCCCAATCTCGTTCTACTCCAAGAAAGTTGATAAGTCATGTCTGAATCTCTAGTTCGTAAAGCTTTGATTTCACGAAAATCTATTTCATATGCTCTAGCCATCAACGGTATTGATGGCGCAATTGCAAAATCAAATGAAATAGGATGCGTAGTCTGCATTTCCGTCTTTGACTCCTCCGGACATCAAGTTGCATTTGCACGAATGGATGGCGCACCCTTTCAATCCATCGAGGTAGCTCACGCGAAGGCGTTCTCCGTTGCCGGAAATGGAATGTCTACTCATGATTTTTGGAGCGCAATCAAGAGTGAAGATCAGATAACGACGGCCTCCTCCCAATTAATCGGTGGAAACTGGCTAGGTGGTGGCCTTCCAATACTGCTTGACGGAGAATTGGTCGGAGCTCTCTCGGTATCGGGTAAGAGCAACATGGGGCAGGACATCATTATCGCTTCGGCCGCTATCCAAATGATCGAAAGAGAGTTCGCAAGATTATGAAGGAAGTAAAGATACCCACGGTAACTTTAAATGATGGCAATAAAATGCCGGCAATTGGTCTTGGAATTTTTGGCGTCGATGATAACAAGGCCGCCACAATCGTAGAAGAAGCGATCAAGGCTGGCTATCGGCTATTAGATACGGCATCCCTGTATGAAAATGAACGAGGAGTAGGTAAAGGAATCCGCAATTCAGGGATTACCCGCGAAGAATTATTTGTCATCACGAAACTCCATGAGGATGTAGATTCCTATGAGGGAGCGGTTAAAGGATTCGATGAAAGTCTAGAAAAACTGGGGCTCGATTATCTTGATCTTTATCTCATTCATTGGCCGCAGCCCAAAGTCAACAAATACGTTGAAATTTGGCAGGCATTTGAAAGTATTTTGAGTACGGGCAGAGTGAAATCAATCGGCGTATCTAATTTTACGATAGCGCAGTTAGAGAGATTGACAAGCGAAACGCAGGTAATTCCAGCGGTTAATCAAGTGGAGTTGCATCCAACTTTCCAACAAAAATTATTAAGAGATACGGATTCTCAAATGGGTATCCTCACTCAGGCTTGGTCGCCATTGGGTGGGCAGGGACAGTTTAAGAAATTACTGCAAATCTTTGATGTTCCCGATATAGAAAATCCTGTTTTGCAGGGATTGGGGGCGAAACATAATCTAACGCCATCTGCCATGCGTGGGTATTTGGAATCCTTGCCTTCTGACACCATATTCAAAAACATAATTCTAAGTGAAATTGCCGAAAAGCACGGAAAATCCATTGCTCAGATTGTGCTGCGTTGGCAGATCGAAATCGGGGTTGTTCCATTACCTAAGACTGAGAACATTGGACGACTGCGAGAAAATATCTCGATATTTGATTTTGCACTCGACGAAAGAGATCATGAGATCATAACCAGTTTAGAAACCGGTCACCGTACTGGCTTTGATCCCGAACTATTTAATTAAGAGATTGGAGTTCACATGGATCTACAGTTGAGTGGCTTAAACGCAATCGTTACTGGTGGAAGTAAAGGCATCGGGCAGGCGGTGGTGAAAGCTTTTTTGAAAGAGGGAGCCAACGTGGCATTTTGTGCTCGAAATGCGCAAGGGGTCGCCCAGGTGGAGAGTGAATTTTCTGG
>JANLPM010000264.1:0-4963 GCA_031367265.1 Actinomycetes bacterium | reverse complement strand
AGGGTCCAATCTTTTGATCCAGCGCGGTGAAGACAAAGAGCATCAACCCAAAGATTACAAAGAGTGAGCCCATGGCACCACGGTGTCGAATAAAACGCTTTAAAACTATCTGACCTTGGCTAAGCCCCTCAGTCTCCTTGTTAAATATGGCATTTTCACCGCCATCGTGCGCACCGCTTTCTACCACAACTTTACGCTTAAACATGGTCCTTACCCCTTTCCAGTTCGAATTCGGGGATCAAGGGCTGAATACAATAAATCGGCGACCAAATTTGCAAGTACTGTGAGGCTGGCAGTAATGAAAAAAACTGCCATCAGAAGATTGAGATCAAAGGTAGTGATAGATCTATTAAATAAAGTTCCCATTCCAATCCAACCAAAGACGCGCTCGGTAATGATTGCACCGCCGATGATGCCGGCAAAGTCCACCACCATAATCGTTGTCAACGGAATCATTGTGTTGCGAAAAGCGTGGCGCATAATAACTGTACGTTCAGTTAAACCTTTAGCGCGTGCTGTACGAATATAATCTTGGTTTAAAACATCTAGCAAGGTCCCGCGAGAATATCTAATGTAGCCCGCAAATGAAATCAATGTAAGTGCGATCGTTGGCAAAAACATATGAACAATAATGTCTAGTGTAGAGAACCAAAAATTTCCAGTCTGAAGCAGTGGATTAACTTGACCCGTCGTTGGAACTGGTCGAAAATTGACGGCATCCGTTGCCATGTATGGGCTCCAGGTGTGCATCAAGCGATCCACTAAAGTCACCGCACCGATGAAGAAACCAGTAAGCATTGCAGTGCGAATAGTCGGCGCCCGGTCAATTTTTGCAAATTTAATTCCGACCAGTGTTGCAATTACAAAAGTGGTAATTAGCTGTCCAAAAATCAATAAAAAGCTAGCGTGGTGATCAAATAAATATTGATTTGGATAATAAAGAAGTAGTGATATGACTGCCATCGTTTGTGCCGAGCGCAGTGCGGCCTGGTTGTTAAGTCCCGTGGAAAGCTGTGTCACACCATATGCAATACCAATTGATAATCCAAAGGTGACGATCGGTCCCAACCCAGGCTTAGCAAACCACGAAGTCGCGCTGAGAAAACTCAAAAGTGCACCCGTAGCAATTCCAACCCCAGCAAAAATCTGAATTACCCGTTTGCGATCCCCGCTTACTATCGCCGACCAAATAACTCCACTCGCCAAACTCAAACCGATAATCCACCCCAAAGGAATTTGGGGAGTCGCTAAGAAGTTATTGAATTGAATTGCCAAAAACTCTTTTAAGAGAACTGCGACCCAGAAAATTGGAAGTGAAAACATCAAAAAAGCTACAAAAGTCATGGCATAGTCGAAACGAGAGTATTGGCGAAGCGCGGTTACAATTCCTAAAGATATTCCTAGAACTATTGCGGTAACCGTGGCAAAAAAGACTAACCGAACTGTGGTTGGGATTGCTGTGGCAATCGTCGAACTCACAAGTTGGGCATCGCGGGTCATTCCAAAGTTAATGTGGCCCGCAAATAGACCTAAGATTCCTCGCAACCAAATAAAATATCGAAGTGGCGGTGGGACATCTAATTGCAATGTGCTGGTAAGAACTGCCATCTGTCGTTTCGCATTTGGATCAGTTGATGTTCTAAGACCTTCTAATGGGTCCCCTGATATCGCCGCTAAGTTATACAAAATAAAGCTCGAGCCAAAGAGAATAACTGCCAGCATGCCTAGCCGTCTAACTATGAACGCAAACATGTAGCCACTTTCCCCTTTGAATAATCAACTCTGCCTGTCCTTCGACCTGCCCATAGTAAAGGCAAGTGGCGCCCGGATATAATCCAAGCACCACTTGCCATCTACTTTTTAAGCATTGGCTCAAAAGTTAGATCTGGCGACCTAACTCTTTAGTAATGCCACTCCCAGTAGTTCCAGACCAAGTTCGGTGTCAACGGTGCTGGCTTGATACCGGTTAGATCTGAGTTAACTGCCGTTGCGGCAGGGTGGGCGAAGATAGGAAGAGAGACTGCATCTGCCATCAGCAAACGCTCTACCTGAATGTACTTCGCCGTGATCTGAGCATCTGACATCTTGACTTCAAGTGAGTGCAAGATTCCATCGACAGCTGGATTGTTATAACCAAGGAAGTTATTTCCACCATCGCTCTGGAAGTTTGCATTAGTGCCAGTCTGAGTCACGTTCTGTGGGCACCATGCAAAGAACTCGGCATCAAATGAGTTGTCATCTAACTTGCCCGACCATCCAGCCGTGCCAGTTGTTGTTACATCAAAGCCGGCCTTTGCGAGAGCTGCCTTTACCAGGGCGGCCTCAGATGCACGGCGTTGGTTAGATGGCTGACCCCAAAGGAGCTTAACCTTTACTGATCCGCTTCCATCTTTTGCACCTGGGAAATACTTCTTTACCAAGGCAAGTGCTTTAGCGGTTCGCTTTTCCTGTGTGCCAGCGGTGTACTTAGCTGATCCATTTGGACCAACTATCTTTGAGTACCCAGCAGTACCTGGAAGAGTGAAGAGGGAGTTCACAAGAACGGCGTTGGAGTTAATCGGTTTAATTAACTTAGCAACGATCTCCTCGCGTGGATATGCAAGTAGGAAAGCAGTTCGCAGATCCTTACCCTGTTGTCCACTCGATGCGGCAAATGGGCCGTTATAAGAGGTCGTTGTACCTGATGCTGGACCTTGACGCAGATCAATATGCTCATAGCAAGCATTGGTTCCACCGATAACAGTAACGCCAGGAATCTTCTTCAACTGAGCAACTGCATCGGCAGTTGGCTGACCTTGATAGACGTCAATTTCTTTGTTAGCCAGCGCCTGTGCTGCGGCAGTTCCATCAGACATAAATCGATAAACAATCGTCTCGATTCCTGAAGTCTTTGGACCTGAGTTGTACTTAGGATTTAGCTTCATAGTTACGCTTTGATCAGCTACGGCTGAATCAACAAGATAACCACCATTACTAACAAGTAGCAAAGGGTTTGTGCTGGCACTGACGGACTTAATATTGAAATCATTAGACCAGACTTTGCCGTACTTCTTCAAAGCTGTGGTGTCTTTTGCATAGAAGGCCGTAACAAAACGATCTCTAGCAGCAACGTTGGCGGCAACTGATTGAAGCGAAGTTTTACCTTCGGCCATCAATACAAGTGCATGCACGGCAGATGGTCCTGGGCCATAGAGCTCCCAGTCAGGAATCCGCTTATTAAATTGAAGCGTTACTGACATCTTGTCGGCCGAAAGTACTGGCAGACCAACGATTGCGCCGTCATAAACGCCGGTGTAACCATTGGCATTAAATGCTGGAACAACTTTACTGTCAGTTGGATCACCTAGTCCTGCAGATTTTGAATAATCTGAGCTGGATTGGACGTGGGTGAGCAGTAAATCTTCTGCAGTAATTGGTGTGCCATCTGACCACAAACGTCCATCATTTACGGTGTATTGGACACGGAAATCATTGCTTTTATTTTTTACAACTTTGAAAGTTCCAAAAGCTGTATTACGAACTAAATTCTTTTTATCATCGTAATACGTAAATCCAGAACCAGTTAAGTATGCAACGTCGCTGTTGGTAACCAGGTTTGTATCTGGTGTTCCAGGGTTCAGCGAAGTAAGCGCGTTACTCGCAACGATAACTACAGTTGTACGCGTCGCTGCAACGGCCGGAGCCACTACACCAATCGCTAAACCGGTTACCGCTGCAACTGCAAGTGCAGCCTTTGCACTGCGATTGAACTTCATATGTCCTCCTCGAGGGTTAATAAAGGAATGTGTGGAGAGTCGACCTACCCCGCACACCTCCTTTGGTGAGAAGAGTCTGCCGAAAAAGTGTGCATGGTGCAACACCCAAACCCGTAGAAATCACGGGTAAATTGATAACGATTGTGCATCCTTGGCCCGCTCGCGGGGCGGATTAATCTATGGCTTGGGCTCTTGCCGCCTCGATTTTTGCCGATGTTAAACGTGGGGCTGCAAAGATCAAAATAATAAGGCCCAGAAGTACTGAAACCAGATATGGAAAACGTAGCGCGCCTTCACGAGAAATAAAGTGAGTTAGTACGGAAACTAGAGTTCCACCTATTAATAGGCCGATAGGAATTGAACCCCATGCAAAGAATCTATACACACTATTGACTCGACCCAGCAGTTGCGTGGGAATAATGCTCTGTCTTAATGAGACTGTGATCGTATTCCAAAGCACGGCAACAAAAATCTCGATCGCTGTAACTACCCATACTAACTGCCAGGATGAAGTCAAACCAATGATGAGATTTCCGACTGGGGCACTGGCCAGGGCTAGCCACAATGACGGTCCACTTCCTAACTTCAAAGAAATTTTTGGGGCAAAGAGACCGCCGAGGATGCCACCGACCGCACCTGCAGTTCCCAGGATTGCAAAAACAAAGACGGAAGTATGTAGTACCTCTTGCGCAAATAAAATATATGTTGCGCCAACCATTGCACCCAATCCATTCAGAGCACCTAAAATAATTGCCATAGGTCGCAAAAGTTGATGCGACCATAACCAATTAAAACCCTCCTTGATTTCGACTCTAAAATTAATTTTTTCTCGAGGCTCATCGTTTTCGAGTGGTCTGAAACTACCTACAAGGCTTGCGATTAAAGCTACAGCGAAAAAGAAGGAGAGTGCATCAAAGAAAAACGGTAGATAAATAGCAACTCCAATAAGTAATGAACCCAAAGGAGGGCCAATAAAACTATTAGTCAAAGATTCTGCAGACCACATTCGACTATTCGCCTTTTCCAAATTTTCTTTATCTACGACTGAGGGCATAAGTGTTTGTGCACTGTTATCTCGTAGAACTTCGGCCAAACCAAAGAGAAATGCGGTAATTAACAACGTAAGGTAAAGCGGCCAGTTAGTAGCAAAACTCGTTAACTTCGTTAAGTCATTAAGGGATGGAAGCGAATCCTTATTAATCAACACG
>JANLPM010000073.1:0-2921 GCA_031367265.1 Actinomycetes bacterium | reverse complement strand
ATCCGCAGAAGCCGGGGGTAACCAGCGGTGTGCGAGTTGGAACTGCGGCGACAACGACGCAAGGTATGGGTATTGTAGAAATGAAGCAGATAGCAACTTTAATTGCGCGCGCGATTGCAAGTGATGATGCAGGGGTACATGCTGCAATTAAGCAAGAAGTCCATTCCCTCACGGCGCGTTTTCCTATTTATCAGGCGTAATTAATTTCATGCGTGAGTATCTAGTTACCTTATTTATTTCAGCGGCTCTGTGCTACTTGATTACTCCTTTAGTGCGTACTAAGGCAATTCAATTTGGTGCAGTTGCTCAAATCCGCGTTCGTGATATCCATACTGAACCGACGGCCCGTTGGGGCGGAGTCGCAATGTGGATTGCGATGACGGTGACTTTCATGATCGTCAAACACTTGCCGCTCGTAGGTAAATCATTTGGTCACGAGTCACAAGGTATTTTTCTGGCTGCAACAGTAATTGTTTTATTAGGCATGGCCGATGATCGATTTCAATTAGATGCCTTAACTAAATTAGCGGGCCAAGTATTTGCAGCCAGTATTTTGCTTTTATATGGAATTCAAATCTTGTGGCTCCCCGTAAATGGTGTCATAACTTTGCCACCAAGTATTGGCCAGTTGGTCACGGTTTTGATTGTTGTCGTGACGATCAATGCGGTTAATTTTATTGATGGAATGGATGGGCTTGCCGCTGGAGTAGTTGCAATTGCAGGAATCGCATTTTTTGCTTTCGCATATTTACTGGCCGTTGATTATGGTTTTAGCCGCGCTGGTGCCCCTTCATTGATTACCGCAGTTTTAGTGGGACTTTGCCTCGGTTTTTTACCCCACAACACGCATCCAGCACGTATTTTTATGGGAGACAGTGGTTCAATGTTGCTTGGTCTTTTATTAGCATCAGCGGCAATTACTTTGACTGGCCAGGTAGATCCGAATGCAATTTCCGCGGCATCGTCTGGACCAACACTTTTACCTTTACTTTTGCCGTTTGCCGTTTTAGCAATTCCCTTAGCCGATTTATTGTTGGCTGTAGGAAGAAGAGTGAAGGCCGGCAAATCTCCATTTGCACCGGACAACGAACATCTTCATCATCGACTATTAGATGCGGGAAATTCACAGTTAAGAACCGCGTTCATCTTGTATTTATGGACAGCGACAATTGCTTTTCCCGTAACGGTTTTAGCTTTTGCTCCATGGTGGATCGCTTTATTGACCGCACTTGCTCTAATGCTGATTACATTGATTTTGAGTTATAGGGGTAAAGTGAGGAAATGAGCCAATCGAGTGAGTTTGAAATGTGGCGCGGTGCAGTTATTCCGGCAAGCGCCGTGGGAGTATTGGCAACGATTGTGATGACAATTGCCCGGGGTTCATCCTCAATTTTGGGCGGAGTTCTTGCTGAGTTCATCGTTCTAATTTTCTTAGGAATCCATTTAGTAATCTCTAAGTATTCTCGAAAATTGGATCCTATGATGACGATGGTCTTGGTTTTGATTTCATATTTTGCTAAGTTACTAATTTTGGGAGTTTTTCTTTTATTAGTCGTCAATGCTGTACCAGAACGTGATCTTGACCGGACAACTTTTGGAATCGTTGCAGTTGCAATTACCTTTGCTTGGCTGGCGGGTGAAGTGCGGGCTTTCTTAAAGCTCCGACTCCACTTACCCTTGCCAGGTGATGCCAGTCACAACCCAACAAAAGGAAAAGGTGAGACACAATGGCGATGAATGATGATGCGGCTTTTTGGTCAATACTTGCCTATCTGATCTCTGGTTTAGTTTTCTGGGGAGGCGCTGGACTCCTCGCAGATCATTTTTTCGCTACGCATTATCTGCTCATCATCGGCCTCATTCTTGGAATTGGCTCGAGTTTTTGGTTGATCTGGCTGCGTTTTCTAAAGAGTTAAATCTCCTTTTGCACGCAGACTCCATGAACGGCATAGTCGGCCAACGATTTTGCATGTACTCCTTTTAGCCTCTAAGTTTGGCCAGTGCGCCCCCTTCCTTACGGGCGAAATAGCTAGCGACTAGGTTTTTAAGAGGAGTTATCAGTGCATGTTTTATGGAACCAAGCCAACCCAGGCTTCGTCCCCCCGAGTAGCGCTGACTTTGACTTCCAGCCCATATTTGGAAATAGCATCTTATTTACTAAACCAGTTCTATTAATTTTTCTTTCAGTAATTCTAGCTGGCAGTTTTTTCACGCTCTCGGCGCGAAAAGCGGCGATCGTTCCTTCAAAACTGCAATTTGCGGGCGAATCGATTTACACATTTATCCGAAATGAGCTTGGCCGCGATGTAATCGGGCCCGAGTTTATGCGCTTTGTACCATTTCTTTTTTCGCTTTTTATCTTTATTTTAACAAATAACATATTTGGCATTGTCCCGCTTTTACAGTTTCCCACGATGTCGCATATTGGTTTTCCCATAGGAGTAACTATTTTTTCTTACGTTACCTACCATTACGTTGCCATTAAAAAGCACGGCTTGGGCAAATACGTAAAGGACATTTGCTTCATGCCAGGTATTCCAAAGCCGGTCTATTTGATTTTAACTCCCGTAGAACTGCTTACATATCTAGTCACACGGCCATTAACTCTTTCAATGCGTTTATTCGCTAATATGTTTGCAGGCCACCTTTTGCTTCTCGTCTTTACTCTCGGTGGCGAATATTTACTCACCAGTGGATTAATTCTGAAATTTCTTAGCTTGTTCTCATTCAGTTTTGCTATCGGATTAAGTTTCTTTGAACTCGGTATTCAAGCCTTACAAGCTTATATCTTTACTTTATTAACGGCCTTATATATCGCCGGAGCACTTGCCGACGAGCACTAGCACACCAGTAGATTTGACCAAACGACCGTTTGGCCAATATGAAAGGAAAGAGAAATGACAGGTACTCTCGCAATCGTA
>JANLPM010000057.1:0-8396 GCA_031367265.1 Actinomycetes bacterium | reverse complement strand
CAAGTAGCACAGAGCCGCTGAAATAAATAAAGTAACTAGATACTCACGCATGAAATTATTTACGCCTGATAAATAGGAAAACGTGCCGTGAGGGAATGAACTTCTTGCTTAATTGAAGCGTGTACCACTGCATCCTCACTTGCAATCGCGCGCGCAATTAAAGTTGCTATCTGCTTCATCTCTACAATACCCATACCTTGCGTCGTTGTCGCCGCAGTTCCAACTCGCACACCGCTGGTTACCCCCGGCTTCTGCGGATCATTAGGGATTGAGTTCTTATTCATCACAATTCCAGCTGCCCCGCATCGCTCATCCGCAACTTTCCCAGTTACTCCAGTACTGCGAATATCCATCAATGCCAGGTGTGTCTGTGTTCCTCCAGATACGGCCCGCATACCTTCACGCTCAAGAGCACTTGCTAAAGCCTTAGCATTGACAATGACATCTTTGGCATATCGTTGATAATCAGGAGTAGCGCACTCAGCTAGAGCGATGGCTTTACCGGCAATCGCCGACATTATTGGCCCACCCTGCATCCCGGGAAAAACCGCTTTATCGATTGCCGCCGCGTGCTGGGCCTTAGTCAAAATCATTCCACCACGGGGGCCCCGTAAAACTTTATGTGTCGTAAAAGATGTTACATCGGCAAATGGCACAGGAGATGGAATCGCCTTACCTGCAACCAGGCCAATAAAGTGCGCGGCATCGACCCACATAATTGCACCGACTTCATCACAAATCGCGCGAATTTTTTCGAAGTCAATCAAAGAGGGATAAGCAGTTGCTCCTGAGCAAATCATCTTAGGTTTAGTGGCAATCGCCTTGTCACGAAGTTCGTCATAATCGATGAGTTCGTTATCGGCACGCACACCGTATGACTCGACGTTAAACCACTTGCCTGAAAAATTTACAGCCGAACCATGTGTTAAATGCCCGCCATGAGGAAGCGACATCGCTAATACAGTATCTCCTGGCTTAGTGAAAGCTTGATAGACCGCAACATTTGCACTTGCTCCTGAATGCGGCTGGACATTTGCATGATCGGCGCCAAATAAACTCTTAGCGCGCGCAATAGCCAGGAACTCAGCTTTATCTACCTCTTCACAGCCACCGTAATAGCGCTTTCCGGGATAGCCCTCGGCATATTTATTAGATAACGAAGAACCCATAGCCGCCAATACCGCGGGCGAGGTGAAGTTCTCGGAGGCGATCAACTGCAAGTTTGTTTGTTGACGCTTAAGTTCGGTTAATAAAACTTCAGCAATCTCTGGGTCTTGCTGGGTTAGTGCATCAAAATCAGGGCCATAGAAAGTAGACATGTCCCAATCGTATAGCCAATGAGTTCTAAGCTTCTATCCCCGTGGCCCCTGGAACGATACTTTGAATCGATTCTAATGTGATAGCACCAATTCGTAGCACTCGAACTCCAGTTTCATCGGCTTCTATAACCGTAGTAATTGGACCTTTACGTAAACTTCCATTGTTGAATTTCATCGCTAAATCTGAATCTAAAACCATAATATCGCTCAACGCTTTCGGAGAAGGACGCCCCATGCGCGCACCGCTGGCAACGGCTAGTGGGCCACTGCGCGCTAACAAAGCCAATGCAAATTTATTTTTCGGTACGCGAATACTTATTCGATCTAATTGATTGTTATCGCCTAAATCCCAACTCAATCCCATTTGAGGCCGAAGATTCATCGACAACAGTCCCGGCCAAAATCGCTTCATCAAAGCTGAAACTTCGGGAGTTATTTCTCTGACTACTCCTTGAGCAGTCTTTGCACTTCCTACTAAAACTTGAGCTGCGGTAAAGAGGGGATCTCCTCGAAGCACATGCATAGCTCTTACGGCATCGTGATTAAATGCATCGCAGGCATAGGCATAACTATGCTCAAGCGGGATTGCAATGAGATATCCGTCGTTGACGGCTTTTATCGCCCTTTTAACATGCAGGCTGAGTTCGCCTTTTTTTAAATCAAACTCTTTGCCCATCTCTACCTTCTCACAGCACTAGACCAACGTGGACGACCAAGGAGGTCATCATGGAGTGCAATATCTTCAAAATCTACGGCTAGTTCGGTAGCAATAGCAATTGCCTGATCTTGGGCATGTTCGATTACTAAAACACCTGCAGTTTTTAATAACCTGGCGGCGGCGGCGATGAAAATCTTAGGCAGCTCCATACCCGTGGCTCCGCCAAAGAGCGCTGCATGGGGCTCGAATCCGACCACATCACGTGGCAGTTCCTGATTGTGTGAAATATAGGGAGGATTAGCGATGACCACATCGCACTTAACCCCAGGCAACACATCGAAAGCATCCCCTTCGACTATGCGAACATTTTCGGCAATTAACGCCACATTTTTCTTGAGCCAGTACAGCGCGTCAGGCGATTTTTCAATTGCAATCACTCTACTGTGCGGCGCCTCTGTTGCGATTGCTAGTGCAAGTGCGCCTGAGCCCGCACCTAAATCAATAACACTTACGGGAGCGGGAAGGTTCTTAATATGCGTCAAAACCGCATCTACAAGCAGCTCTGACTCAGGTCTTGGCACTAGAACCCCCGGGCCTACGAGTATGTTCATATACCTAAAAGCTGCGACTCCAGTTATATATTGAAGTGGTTCATGATTAATCCGCCGATCGAGTGATGAAAAAAATTGCTCTTCAATATCTTCGGTTTCACTTATAGCAGACAGAACTCTTTCAACCAGAACTGGATTATGTAGATCCATGCGAGAGATCCCAAGTACATGGGCCATTAAATGTTCGGCGTCGACTTCAGAGATCCCTGATTGCACTAACTGCATTTTCGCTTCAATCAAAAGGGCCTTGATATTCATTAGGCTCTACTTTGGGTTAGCTAAACGCGCAGCTTTATCGGCTTCAATTAAAGCTTGAATCAGATCATCGAGATCACCATTTAAAACTGCATCCAAATTATTAGATTTGTAATTGACTCGGTGATCACTAATTCGGTTCTCAGGATAGTTGTATGTCCGAATTCGCTCTGATCGATCTACCGTCCGAACCTGGCTCTTTCGTTCGGCCGATGCTGCAGCGTCCTGTGCCTCTTGCGCCGCAGCTAACAAGCGAGCTCGCAGAATTCGAAGTGCCGATTCCTTATTTTGCAGCTGACTCTTTTCGTTTTGGCAGGAGACAACAATTCCCGTGGGTACATGGGTCAATCGCACTGCTGAGTCAGTAGTGTTGACTGACTGTCCACCTGGACCAGAAGAGCGAAAAACATCCACACGTACGTCATTCATATTTAACTCAACGTCGATTTCTTCGGCTTCCGGCAGGATTAATACACCTGCTGCAGACGTATGAATTCTTCCCTGGCTTTCAGTCTCTGGCACCCGTTGTACTCGGTGTACTCCACCTTCAAATTTAAGTCGCGCATATGGCGATTCACCTGGGGCTGCCGTTCCTTTCGATTTAACTCCTATGGAGATATCTTTGTATCCACCCATTTCACTTTCAGTGGCATCGATAATTTCAACTTTCCAATTGTGGCGCTCGGCATAACGCATATACATGCGCAGTAAATCTCCAGCAAAGATTGCAGATTCATCTCCACCGGCACCGGCTTTAACTTCCAAGATAACATCGCGGTCATCGTTTGGATCGCGCGGGAGCAACAACTCTTCTAATTTTTCAGCTGCCGCCGTGGCAACCGCTTCGAGTGCTGGAATCTCTGATGCAAATTCGGCGTCGGCTAAGGCAAGCTCTTTGGCAGCCAACACATCATCTTCAGCCGATTTCCACGCTTTAAATCCGGCGACCACTGGCCCCAGTTGGGCATAACGTCGACCAAGTTTTCGGGCATGTGCTTGATCATCATGAATGGACGGATCGGCCATTGCGGCTTCTAGTTCAGCGTATTCGCGCACCATTTCATGCGCGGATGCAAAACGATCGTTGCTCACTTTAGAAAAACTATTTGGTGTCGGAAGATTTCGCGGCGTTCTCTTTGTTAGCGAGTTTACCAAAGCGCTCTTCGAACTTCGCTACGCGGCCACCTGTATCAAGAATGCGCTGCTTTCCAGTATAAAAGGGGTGACATACTGAACATACTTCAACATAAATTGAACCACTTGCAACTGTTGAGCGCGTAACAAATTTCTCACCACAACCACAGGTTACTTGAGTCTCTTTGTACTCTGGATGGATCTCTGGCTTCATAATAATTTCCCTAATTTTATGCCTGGGTCCTCATCTCTGTTAAGAAATAAGGTGAACCAAGCGGATTGGTTAACGGGGATAAGAATAGGCTAAAGCGCTACTTTTATGAAATTTACGCCTAATTACTTACTGTCATCAGGTCCAGATGTAGTCTTCTGAATCTGCATTAAGAATTCAACGTTGGATTTAGTACCCTTCATCTTCTCAAGTAGCAGTTCGAGTGCGGCCTGTGGTTCGAGCGCATGTAGAACACGGCGAAGCTTCCAAACAATATTGAGTTCTTCAGAACCCATAAGAATCTCTTCTTTACGAGTTCCTGATGCAACCACGTTAACTGCTGGGAAGATGCGCTTATCTGCCAGGCGACGGTCCAAAATTAACTCCATGTTTCCAGTGCCCTTGAACTCTTCGAAAATAACTTCGTCCATGCGCGAGCCAGTATCTACCAGGGCCGTGGCCAGAATAGTTAATGAGCCGCCATCTTCAATATTTCGTGCCGCACCGAAAAACTTTTTTGGTGGATAGAGCGCAGCTGAATCCACTCCACCGGAAAGGATACGTCCGGATGCTGGCGCTGAAATATTGTAGGCACGACCTAAACGCGTAATTGAGTCGAGCAAAACTACAACATCGTGACCGAGCTCGACAAGACGCTTGGCGCGCTCAATTGCGAGCTCTGCAATTGTTGTGTGGTCATCGGCAGGGCGATCAAAGGTTGAGGCGATAACTTCGCCCTTAACCGAGCGCTGCATATCGGTAACTTCTTCTGGACGCTCATCAACTAAAACAACCATCAAATGGCATTCGGGATTATTAGTCGTGATGGCATTAGCAATAGCTTGCAAAACCATGGTCTTACCCGCTTTAGGTGGAGAGACAATAAGTCCGCGTTGGCCCTTACCGATCGGCGCGATTAAATCAATAACTCGCGTGGTTAAAACGTTAGCTTCGGTTTCCAGGCGCAAACGCTCTTGCGGATAGAGTGGAGTTAGTTTCCCAAACTCAACACGATTTCGCGCCTCATCAGGGCTCATTCCATTAACGGTTTCTAAGGTTATAAGTGCGTTGAACTTCTCTTTTCGCTCACCTTCTCGAGCTTGACGTACTTGCCCGGTAACAACATCGCCTTTGCGTAGACCATTTCGGCGTACTTGCTGCAAAGTTACATATACATCGTTTGGACCTGGTAAATAACCAGATGTCCGTATAAAACCATAACTATCGAGAATATCTAAAAGTCCACTTACCGGTACTAAAACATCGTCTTCGCTAATTACAGGTTCGCGCTCTTCGCGAGGTGCGCGATCACGATTATTGCGATCACGATTGCGATCACGTCCACGAGTTCGATCATTTCGATCGTTGCGTCCACCGCGATCGTTATTACTAGAGGGCAAATCATCATCTGATCCCTCATCTGAATCTTGGGTATTGCTGGCCGCCGGCTTACTCTCTTTTTTACGTGAATTTCGAGCTTCGCGACGGGCTTCGCGTTCAGCCTTTGCCGCTTCGCGATTCTTAGCCTGTAAATCGGCGATCGCTTCGACAAGAGCATCCTTTTTCATCTTAGTTGCGCCATCGACACCTAACTGTGTTGCAACAGTCTTTAATTTTGGAAGGGTCATTGCGGCTAGCTCAGGACTTTGTGAACGTACTGGTTCTTGTGTTGTTGTCATCTGTTTCTTTTCGCTATTGGAATAACGGGCTTGTACATCTATCCCGTTAATCCGTGGATTGTTTACTTAATTATCTGATGTGTATCTGACCGATTTAAAAGGTCTAGCAGATGCCCAAATGTTAGCAGGAGGGAAGAGATATCGCAAAATTACGCTGGAATCAGCGTTACCCCACTTCGAGATATACCAAGCGCTATCGAAGTGAATTTCTCGCCTGCCGCACGAATGAGCTCATCTACCTCAACCGTCCCACCAGTGTGCAACACCAAAATTGTAGGTCCCGCACCTGAAACGAAGGCAGCTACCCCGGCCTTGCGGAGTTTCATGAGAAGTGCAAAAGAGGTCGGCATAGCTTCGGCACGATAGCTTTGATGCAGAAAATCCTCGGTCGCCGAATGCAGTAAATCTGGTCGGTGTTGCAGCGCATGAACAAGGAGTGCTGTGTTAGTTGAGTTCTTAACGCCATCGGAATGGGAAATTAATTCGGGAAGCATCTTTCTCGCCCTAGATGTTGAGACCGAATTTGAAGGCACAAACGCAATTGCACTAATTCGCGGATCAACTTCTAACTGTACCGACAGGGCAACCTTGTGTCCGTGCTGCATTTCTTGCCATGCCACAGTTGCTCCGCCATAAATCGCCGCAGCAACATTGTCAGGGTGTCCTTCAATCTCATAGGCCAGATTCAACATGTCATCATTGCTCATTCGCTCATTGCCGCCTAAGACAAGTGCACGTGCCAGTGATAACCCGCCAACGATCGCACTTGCCGATGAGCCAAGGCCGCGACTATGCGGAATGACATTTAATGCGCGCAGTGCAATCCCGCGCGGTTTGCCCCCAAGAAATTCAAAACCTTTGTACATTGATTTAATTACTAAATTTTTTTCGTTACGGGGCAGATTGTCAGCACCTTCTCCAGTGATATCAATGTCAATTACAGCATCGTCTAAGACTTGAGCTATGTAGCGATCTTGGAGTGAAAGGGCCAAGCCTAAGCTGTCAAATCCAGGTCCCAGATTGGCGCTAGTTGCCGGTACTTGCACCTGAATAGGTTGGGCCTTAAAAACCGGTTTCATTTCACTTTAGACCTAACGCCTTGGCGGCGGCTTTTACATTAACTGGAATAACGACTGGTTTCTTACTGCTTTCCAACGCATATGGAATGTCTTTCAACCCGTGGCCGGTAACGGTGATTACAATCAAGGCGTTCTTCGGTAATTTGCCGGCTTTTTTATATTTTATTAATCCAGCTAAACCCGCTGCCGATGAGGGTTCAACGAAAATTCCCTCTTTGACTGCGATGAGTCGGTAGGCGGCAAGAATTTCTCTATCAGTTACCGAATCGATAACACCACCTGAGGAGTCTCTGGCTTCCACTGCCTTTATCCAAGAGGCTGGATTGCCAATACGTATCGCGGTTGCAATAGTGTTCGGATTTTTAATTATTTTGCCCTTAACAATCGGTGCCGCACCGGCGGCTTGAAAGCCATACATTGCGGGCGAATGAGATGTCATGCCATCGGCTTTGTACTCTTGGTAGCCCTTCCAATATGCCGTGATGTTTCCGGCGTTACCAACTGGCAGGGCGTGAATATCTGGTGCTTTTCCTAACATATCTACAACCTCAAAGGCAGCAGTCTTTTGTCCCTCAATTCGAAATGGATTGACTGAATTAACAAGGGCAACGGGATAATTTTCAGATAATTCACGGGCGAGCGTTAAGCAGTCATCGAAGTTGCCACTAACTTGCACAATAGTTGAGCCGTGAACTACTGCTTGAGCGAGTTTGCCCATCGCAATTTTTCCCTTAGGAATTAAAACTGCTGGAACCATACCCGCTTTTACAGCGTAGGCCGCAGCTGACGCCGACGTATTTCCAGTAGAAGCGCATATGACTGCCTTTGCACCAACTTCGGCCGCCTTTGAAATCGCCATTGTCATGCCTCGGTCTTTGAAAGATCCAGTTGGGTTTAAACCCTCAAATTTAATCCAGACATCATTACCTAATAACTCTGACAGAAATTCGGCATGTATGAGTGGAGTCCCGCCTTCTAGCAGTGAAATAACCGGCGTGCTGGCCGTAACTGGTAAGCGGTGACGATACTCTTGAATAACGCCCTGCCATTGATGGGCGCCCGGTTTTTTACTGAGTTGAGGTATTTCTGTCTTCTTTCTATCTGTCCCGAAATTTGCCATTTAAGCGACCGCGCCTTCAACGCGAATGACTGATTCAACTTTGTTGACAATCTCCATCGAAGTTAATTTTTTAATGCAGGCAGTGAGTGATGTTTCTGAGGCTGCGTGAGTAACCACTACTAGCTCAGCATCTTTGCCCAAGCCCGACTGGCGCACAGTTTGAATTGAAATATCCTCACTAGCAAAAGTTTGCGCAATAGCGGCTAATACTCCTGACTTATCGGCCACGTGTAAACGCACGAAGAACTGCGATTTTACTTCGCCAATCGGCGCAATATCCAAATCGGCGTAATCAGATTCGCCGTAACCGACCGTTGAATAAGCGCGATG
>JANLPM010000045.1:0-3563 GCA_031367265.1 Actinomycetes bacterium | reverse complement strand
GCACTGGAGTTTTCAATATTTTTTTTGCTAAGTCTTGAATACCATTAAATGGATCTATGAACTCTGGTTCTGATCCAGTAAGTTCAAGTGCCATTGAGTTAACTGTGAAATCACGACGGGATAAATCTCCTAAAATATCTTTCCCGTATACGACGTCAGGTTTGCGCGAGAGTGGATCATATTGTTCGCTGCGATACGTTGTTACTTCAACCGTAGTATCTCCACGTTTTCCAGCAACAGTTCCAAATGCAATTCCAGTGTCCCAAATATTTTCAGCCCATATTTGTAATATTTTTTTAGTTTCTTGAGGCAAGGCATTTGTTGTGAAATCCAAATCATTTCCAAGTCGACCTAATATTGCATCACGTACTGAACCTCCGACAAGCGCCAAAGTAAATCCCTTTAATCTAAAGGCCTCGGCGAGAGAACTCGCCAAAGGTGCGCGGGTAATGAGCGAACGAATTGCGAGTTCTCCTGCGGCACCTAATGCACTAGTCACAAGAAGTAAGGTTAGAGCAGTACCCTTGCTCCATGATCCCGGCACCTGGTGCGGGCAGCGACGGCATTAAGAAGAAGCGGAAGCGTAAGCGCCCCGCCAACCGCGGCCCCCAAACTCAAACACAATCTCCTGCCAATAAAGTTTTAAAGCCGACTGGTAATCGTCTATATGCAAAACGCGTCGACGAGGTCAGCGCGGGGGGTTTAGTTATAGATCTAACCGGTACCAAAGGTCTTCTTATCGGCAGAATTGATCATAAAGATTCCAGCGGCGTGCGTCTGTTGTGGTCATTACCTAAAGGTCATATTGAAAGTGGTGAAACTCCTGAACAAGCTGCCATCCGTGAAGTTGCTGAAGAAACTGGCATTACCTCTTCAATCTCGCGCTCTCTCGGCGTTATTGATTTCTGGTTCATGGCTGGGGGAAAACGAATCCACAAAACGGTACATCATTTTCTATTTTCAGAAACTGGCGGCGAATTAGAGCCCCAAGTCAGCGAAGTTGATGAAGTTTCGTGGTTTCCACTTAGTGAAATTATTGACCGCTTGGCCTATCCCGATGAAAAGAAATTAATCGCTCGAAGTGGCGAGTTAAAACTATGAAAAGTTTTTTTGCTTTACTTTGTGGAGTTATTGTGCTGTGCATGCCGATATCACCGGCATATGCGGACCCAACAATTGTACATCTAACGAGTATCTTGCATCAGAATTTCACCGGAGATTTTAGAAATGATGATTTAGCTCAAGAACTAACCCCTTCAGGCAAACTAGGTCAGTTAGTTTTCGTTCCAATAAATAAATCACGCATCTGGGTTATTGATCCAGCACTCATTGATGAAGTTGTAGCAATGAGCGGGAGTTATAAACTCGCAACTGATGCTGTGCCAATAGGACAACAAATTGCTCTCGCTTGGTTGTCACAGCTCAAAAGAGTAAGCGCCAATAATGAGGTTATTGCCCTGGCTTATGGCAATCCAGATGTGAATCTTGCTAAACGTTTAGCGCCCAATGAACTGAAGTTTTATTACTCGTTTGGAAAAACTCAGTTAGAAATTGTTTTGGGGCGTGTAGTAAGAAGTGAACCAAGAGGTAACTGGAGTCTCGGAAAATCAAAATTGAACCCTTTGATGCTTAAAAATTACAGCGATGACCGTAAAGCAATAACGCGGTTATCGAGAGTTGTTAACTCTCCTGATGTTTCTGGATTACGTATACGCCTTGGACGCTTACTTTCACCAGAACTCAAATCTGAGAGTATTAACTATTTCTCTTCAAATGCGAGCACTGCCGTCAATACACAAATTCACAGATTAAGAGTTAATTCGGGCAAGTATCAGATTACGACAGAAAAGAGCCAATTGCCGGTTACGGTCATCAATGAATTTCCCGTTGAAGTGAAGATCGATATCCAGATGCTGGCGTTGAATAGTAGAATTCTGGTTGACGATTTTGTGGGCGTAAAATTAGCGGCAAAATCTAAAACTCAGTTAGCACTAAACGCCTTTGTTGTGGCTCCTGGGCAAACTGACGTCGAGGCCCAGATCACCGACGACGAAGGAAATGAAGTTGGTCCAGTCTCAACTTTGGCCCTAAATGCCACGGTTATCGATAAACGTGTCATTTGGTTGACGACGGGAGCGGCAATACTTCTCCTGTTGGCAGCAATCACTCAAAGTGTGCGACGGGTTAGGAAGGGGCGCAATAGTGAAATCAAGTGAGTTGTTCCGCGCCTCTGGAATTATGGCGCTGGGAACAATTATTTCGCGAATTACCGGTTTTATCCGCGGCATATTGATTGTTGCCGTGCTTGGCACTGCACTTTTAGCCGACACTTATAACGTTGCAAACACTATGCCCAATATTTTATATAACTTACTTGTTGGCGGTGCACTTACAGCAATTTTCATCCCTCAGTTAGTTAGATCTTTTGACCATGAAGATGGGGGCGATGGTTTTGCGTCTCGGTTGATTACAACTATCTCAATAATTTTATTGATACTCGTTGCAATTGGGGTTTATTTCGCGCCGGCTCTCGTCCGCCTGTACGCACCTGAGTTCTTTACTTCAGGCTTCGAAGCTGAAAAGGAAATCGCAATAGCATTTACACGGTACTGCCTGCCACAGATTTTTTTCTTGGGGCTTTTTACAATGCTCGGCCAAGTTGCCAATGCACGGGGCTCTTTCGGTCCTTTAATGTGGGCTCCCATCGCTAATAATATTATTGGTATCGCACTCTTCGGTGGATTTTTACTACTCTCAAATGGAGTTAATGTTGACACAATTACTTCAACTCAGATTCAAATTCTTGGTTGGGGAACAACCCTGAGTGTCGTCGTGCAAGCGCTGGTATTAGTGCCTGTTATAAAACATCTAGGAATTAAGTTACGCCCCCAGTGGGGGCTTGCTGGATTAGGAAAATCATTTGGCTTAGCAGGTTGGACTTTGCTATATGTATTGATTTCACAACTTGGGTATTTGGTGACTGTAAATGTTGCCACTAGCGCTGCTGTTCGAAGTGCCAAGGAAGGGATAACTCGCGGAGTTGGGTACACCCCTTACACCTATGCCTATTTTGTAATGCTTTTACCTTACTCAATTGTCACGATTTCGATTATCACGGCCATATTGCCGCATTTATCGCGATTAGCTGTGGCTGAAAACCGTGATGAGGTTCGGGTGCAGTTGATCAGGGCGATTAAGTTAGTGGGAGTTATTACCATTCCCAGCGCTGTTGCTTTTCTATTTTTCGGTCCTCTCATCACTCAAGTTATCTTTATTGGAATTCCAGCTGAAGATTCACGCTACATAGGTTTAGTTTTATCTGCTTTGAGTTTTGGCCTCGTCGCATTTTCAATTAATTTAATTTTGATTCGAGGTTTTAATGCTTTCGAAGATACCCGTACTCAAGTTGTTTCAATTTTTATTATTAATCTGGTCTCGGTTGGTCTCTCCTATCTATTTCTTCATTTTTTAAAGAACCAGTGGGTAACAATTGGACTGGGCGCTGCTTTTTCAATCAGTTATCTTGTCGGACTTTTAGTTACGCTTTCATTGCTCAAGAAACA
>JANLPM010000254.1:0-5150 GCA_031367265.1 Actinomycetes bacterium | reverse complement strand
GTAGTTTTTCGAGTCTGTTCGTGAATATCTAAAAACTGGCCCGCCATCAACTCAACGCGCATTTCGTCATGAATTGAAGTAACTTCCTGGAGTTGCTGTGATGAAAGGCCAGAGGCGTTGAGGAGTTGATTCGACCACACTAATGCCAAGTCTCCCAGAAGTACCGCCGCAGCCAGACCATAAGCCGGAGCAAATCCCTCGAGTGCTTCTTGAACGTGTATGGATTCAAAGTGACGATGTATTGAAGGCTTTCCGCGCCGCGTATCCGAGCCATCCATTAAGTCATCGTGAATTAGTGCACACGCCTGCAAGAGCTCCAAGCTGGCGAGTGCTCTTATTACCGGAGGTGTTACCTCGGCCCCAGCGCAGATATATCCAGCATAGGCAAATAATGGTCTCAAACGTTTCCCACTATCGAGTAAAAATGAAGAGAGCGCTTGTGAAACGGGCTTTAAATCAAGTGAGATGTTCTCCAAATATTGCGACTGAGCACCTAGAAAAACTGCGAGTTCGATTTCTACTGCGTCACGAATCTCTTGCAGCTCTGAATTGGCTTGGGAATTCACACCTTAACGGTACCCTCACTCAGTGGTAGTCCGCACTTCGTATTCATTTGAGTTCTTTCCTCCTAAAGATAGTGAGGGAGAGCTTCGGTTGTGGGCCGCACTTGAGGCCCTTGAGCACATTGCTCCCGAATTTGTTAGCGTTACGTATGGTGCAGGTGGCTCCACAAGAAATAGAACGATTCGAGTGACTGAAGAGGTCACGCACCGAACCAAGATTCCAACAGTTGCGCACTTGACCTGTGTCGGATCCAGCCGACAAGAGTTGATTTCCATTTTACATATGTACAAATCTGCCGACATAAGAGGCGTTTTGGCTTTACGCGGAGATCCCGTAGGTGGTCCGCAGGCACCGTGGAGGCCAATGGCCGATGGTTTCACGCATGCCGATGAACTCGTTCAACTCATTCACGAATTTGGTGGCTTTGATATCGGAGTAGCGGCATTCCCAGATGGACATCCAGCTTCGATGGGAGATGCCAAGAAAGATATCGACGTTCTCCTACGTAAAGAGTTTTTAGGTGCAAGCTTTGCAACAACTCAATTTTTCTTTGATGTATATAAATGGGAGCAAATTGTCTACGCCTTAGAAGCACGCGGATCACACCTGCCGATTATTCCTGGCATCTTACCCATCACAAATGTTAAACAGTTAGAGCGCATGGCTCAGCTCGGTGGTACTCCAATCCCTCCTGCAGTATTGAAGGCTTTTGCGCAGGTTGCTGATGATTCTGAAGCAGTTCATAAATTAGGTGTCGAACTCGCGAGCACACTCTGTGAGGAATTACTCAGAGCCGGAGCACCCAGTCTTCACTTCTATACTATGAACAGCGCACCTGCCACTAAAGAGATATACGGAAACTTAAATAATGCTCAGTAAAGCCGCCTTTTATGCCAAGTGGAGCGAGTTACACGGCGATGCCCCAATTGCCGGCGCGGTTGCTTGGTGGCTTAAGATTTCGTATCGATTTGGTCTTATTGCCACGCTTCTTAGGATTTCACCGAACGTATTGACCCTACTTGGCCTCATTAGTGCGGCGTTAACTGCGCTTACTGCAACGTCATGGTGGGCGATACTATTTCTCGTACTTTCATTATTTTTTGATGGCATAGATGGAAGTGTTGCGATATTCCAAAAACGAGAGAGTGCTTGGGGTGCAACTCTAGATTCAGTAGCAGATCGTATTAGTGAGGCTTTCTGGTTATATGCACTCTATGCCGTCGGAATTCCAGCTTGGCTAGCAATAGCATTGTGGAGCATCGCCGCATTTCAAGAGTATGCACGCGCAAAGTTAATTTCACTCGATGTCGTTGATATAGGCATTGTAACTCCAGCTGAACGTCCGATGCGCGCCAGTTACTTATTCGTGACATTAGTAATGTGGCAATTAGGAATTCCCGGAATCCTCTTACTTGCATTCGGCTTTTTGATACTTCAGATTATTAGTTTCTTGCTGATTATTCGATATGCGCGAGTCCAACTGCGTTAGCAACAATTTCGCCACTCATTCCGACAAGAGGTAACCCACCTCCAGGGTGCGCGGAGCCTCCAACGCAGTAAAGGTTTTTAATAGGCGAGCGATTCTTGGCACGCATAAATGCCGCGCGCGCACCATTACTTGATGTTCCATAAATTGATCCTCCAGGTGCACTGACTGATCGCTCTAAATCTGCAGGAGTTCTAATAGTTAATGACTCTAGGCGGTTGCGGATGGATATTCCGCGGGACTCTATCTGATCGATAATGCAATTGGCATAGGATCGGGCAAAGTTTTCGTTGCTCCAGTCAAATCCATTTGGGCCATGATGTGGAGCGTTGACTAGGACTGTCCAACTCTCAAGGTTGGCATCTTTGACCATTAGTTCATCTTGAGGCGCACAGATATAGATTGTTGGTTTGAGAACAGGCGATTTTTCTTTAAAAATCGCCTCAAATTCAGAATCGTAATCCTCGGGGAACAAAATAGTGTGATGGCACATGCTCGGGGCATCTATTTTTCTAAGTCCTAAGAGCAATGAAAACCCAGCAATTGATGCATCCGCTCGACGAATGTTCCTGCGTACTTTTCGGAGCTTTCGTTTTTCACCTTTGATTAATTTGTTATAGACAAGCGAAGCATCGGCATTAGCAATTATTACGTCGGCCTTGATGAGGCTTGCATCTGCAAGACGCACTCCTTTTGCCTTCCCATTTTCTACTAGAATTTCCTCCACTCGTGAATTGAAAACAAATTCGACGCCCACATCTACCCCGCGCTGGTGAACTAAAGTCGCCAAAACCCCAAGGCCTCCCTTAATGTGCCAAGCTCCAAATGCCTCTTCAACGTAGGCAATTGTTGCTAGAACAGCGGGAGCTTTGCGGGGATCCGAACCACTATACGTTGCATAGCGATCAAGAATGTATCGAAGGTGTTTATCAGGAAGTTGCTTAGTCGCAAATTTTCTGAGTGACATCCACGGCGCAATGACTAAAATATCTTTTATCAGGCTTCTTCGCCTTAAGAGCGCGAAAGGAGATCCAAGCTCAGATTCGACAAATGGTTCGCGCGAGACATCCCACATTTTAGTTGCACGTTTCATCATGCTATCCCACTGAAGGCTCACACTTTCTCCGTAAGATTTGCGTATCGCATTTAGTGTGTGGTGCCGTGAAAGATTAGAGAATTTAACATTGGTCCCGTCGCTGAAACGATAATCGAAAGAAGGGTCAACTGGGGATATTTTACAGAGCAACCCAAGTGGTTTACCCGTTCGAATAAAGAAATCTTTGTAGACTGCAGGCAGAGTTAAAAGCGACGGTCCAGTGTCAAAGGCAAATTTACCTATCCATTCAGTGCGTAATTTTCCACCGTAAGTCTCAGATGCTTCATAGAGAGTCACAGAGTGACCGTTGCGAGCCAGACGTGCGGCCGCAGTCATACCGCCCATGCCCGCACCGATAACTACGATTTTCACAGCGTCCGGCCCTTCCACTTAATATCTTCGCGGCTAAAATATGAGTAGAAGATTAAGTAGATTAACAAGGCGCTTGATAGTGGATGAAATAGTGAATCGAAAACGCGATTTTTGGATCGAATCGCGCTCAACATGCGCGTACTGGTGACACACCCATAGCCAATCCAGCCCCATGCATAACCTGCAACTCCAAGGATTAAAGGTGCAATACCGGTAAGGAAGATACATACGACCGCAAACAAAGAACCAAAATGTGAACCAAAGGCATAACGAAGGGATTTTCCATATCCTGCCTTGATTTCACTCCACGATTCATACATTCGGCACTCTGCAATTTCAGCGCCACTGATTACAACACCATGTGAACCAGATTTCACCAGCATTCTCGCTAAAAAGACATCATCTAGAACGCACGCTTTAATTATTTCATAACCCTTTGAAGTAACAAGTGCACTTCTATGGACGATAAAGAACTGTCCATTCGCCACCGCCATAGAGGAAAACGGTGACCGCTCTGCAATGGCAAGGACAAGAGTTGTCATCCATGACCACTGCAACAGTGGCTGAATCAATCGCTCGGGCAAAGTGAGCGCGATTTGTCGTGGATAGGCAGATATAAAATTTAATCCAGTTGATTTTAACGTGGTAACTGCTTTATTGATGGCATCAGGTTTAATACGCACGTCGGCATCCAAAGAAACGATTATTTGTCCAACTGAGGCGTTAAAAAGTTGCTGAAGTGCCCAAGTTTTACCAATCCAGCCATCTGGCACGGGGGAACCCTGGATGAGTTGCATATCGGCACGCCCAGCTATCGAAGCCGTGACTAAATCATATGTTAGATCCCCTGAATTATCGTCCAAGAAAATGAATTCAACGCGTTTAAGATATTTTTGTGCCTTTAATGATTGAATCAGACCATTAATGTTGTGAGCTTCATTTCGTAACGGCACAATTACACTAATAAAATCTTCAATGTCAGCGCTTTTACGTGGCCGCCTAATCGTAAAGAAATTGATAATTGAAATAAAAAACATCACCAAGGTAGGAAAAACGATTAATCTAGACATAAATTTTAAGGGCGTCCTAACCAACGATTAAAGAAATACGGTGATAGAACAGTTCCAAACACAAAACCGGCAAAGAGTGCAATACCTGTGCGGTGAAAGAAAAAGAGATTTCCAACGATGCCAGAGAATAAAATCCATGCCAGATAAATATCGACCGCTAAAAAAGACGCTCCAATTTTTCGCCTGTCGCGAGGGAGAATGAGATGCAAAATTGCTATCAAACACATTCCAGAAAGTAGCCAACCGAAGGTATTTGAAAGTGGTATCTCAGGTTGGAAAGGAACATGTGCGCCATGTACTACCCAAGTCCATCGGCCAGCTGTGACCATTAACGGATCCAAAAATAAGTCCCAAGCGGCTAGTGCAAACCCGCCGTACAAAAAGACCCAATGACCGGCAATCCGTCTTGATGCTACAAGAACTGGATGCGCCATTCCAATCCAAGCAAAAGGAACAACGAGCGGGACAGAAAAAATTCCAAAGCCTAGATCAGGAGAGTATGAGTATTCACCAAATGGCCAAGCTGTTAACACTCCAATGTGTTCGATAAGGAGCGCAAAGC
>JANLPM010000280.1:0-4757 GCA_031367265.1 Actinomycetes bacterium | reverse complement strand
ACTGTGAACACTTTGATTTCCTCCAAGTAGTGAGTGCCAGTGCTAATTTCACCTAAAACCCTTTGATTACGCAGCTTTCGGCCCCGTAATCTAAATCACTCTTCTTAATATAGAATCGGCGACAGCGAGTTTAGGCTCGATTTAATAAGGGAGACGCGATGTCAGATGTAGCAAGCATTCTCAAGGATGCTGATACCAAGATGAGCAAGGCCGTTGATGTCGCTAAAGATGATTTTGCATCTATCCGAACGGGTCGTGCCCATCCATCGCTATTTAATAAAATCATGGTTGATTACTACGGTACTTATACCGCGCTTTCGCAGTTAGCTTCGATTCAAGTTCCAGATGCCCGCATGGCAACAATCGCACCATTTGATAAAGGGGCGATGGTCAATATTGAAAAAGCCATCCGCGACTCCGATTTGGGAGTAAATCCATCGAGTGATGGTGTATTAATTCGAATCAATTTTCCGCAACTTACTGAAGAGCGTCGCAAGGAGTACATTAAAGTCGTTAAAGGTAAGGCCGAGGATTCAAAAATCTCGATGCGTAATATTCGACGCACCGCCAAAGAGGCGATCGAGAAAATGGAAAAAGATGGCGACGTCGGAAAAGATGAGGTTGCGCGCGGTGAAAAAGAGCTAGAAAAGATTACCTCCGAGCACGTTGCTAAAGTCGATGAGATGTTTAAACATAAGGAAGCTGAGCTTCTAGAAATCTAGGGGTCTTTGATCTATGTCTGATATTTTTGCAATTAATGCGGCGATTAATAAACGCGCTGGTCGAAAACTTCTTCCCTCAATCGCCGTCTCGCTTTCACTTATTGCTTTGATTTGGTTTGCACTGGCTTATCATCGCGAAATATTTGCCGTGGTGGTTGCCGTTGCAGTTCTCCTTGGAATCCGTGAAATTGTGCGTGCCTTTGGTGTTCGTGGCACCTATATCTCTATAAATTTCCTCGTTCTTGCCTCTGTTGCCCTTTCTTATTCGGCATGGAACGGAGGAGTCGCTGGTTTAGCAACTGCAACTGCCATTGCTATTCCAGTGCTTCTGATTCAACTCTTGAGCAAAGGTCCTGAGGGTTTCGTCGCAAGTGCAACTGCCACCACTTTTTCCCTCCTTTACTTGCCATTTTTGGGTGGCTTTCTCATTCTTTTGGCGCGAACTAGCAATGGATTTGAACGAGTAATGACTTTTGTTGTCTTGGTCTCTTGCAACGATACTTTCGGTTACATTGTTGGCGTCCTCATAGGAAAGCATCCACTTGCACCAAAAATCTCGCCCAAAAAAAGTTGGGAAGGTTTAGCTGGCTCTCTTGTCTTTACCGTTGCGGGTGGCGTGCTAGCATTTAAATACATCATGGAGTTGCAGTGGTGGATCGGCATAATTGTCGGCTTAATGATTGTCTTTACGGCAACGTGTGGTGATTTAATAGAGAGCGCGATGAAGCGCGATTTAGCGCTTAAAGATATGGGTTCGCTTTTGCCTGGTCACGGAGGAATGCTAGATCGCCTGGACTCGGTCTTAATTTCAGCACCTGCACTGTGGCTAGCTCTTGAATTAGTGAAAGCTTGGTTATGAAAATTCCAGAAATAAAATTGGTTTTTGATGAACCTGTTCAACGCAAGAGCGTTCCTAAACACATAGCTGATTACTCTCCTGCCGAGCGTCGGGAAGTTGCCCAGGCACTAGGTCTGCCGGCCTTTAGAGCGACGCAAGTCGCTACACATTATTTTTCACATCTATCAAATGACTCTGAAAGTTGGAGTGATATTCCAGCCGAGCTACGCCAAAAAATTGCAGATCAATTAACTCCGAAATTAGTTGAATTGGTGCGCTCGGTGACCTGCGATGATGGCATGACGCGAAAAGATTTATGGAAATTACATGACGGAGTTTTAGTTGAAAGTGTTCTCATGCGCTACACCGATCGAGTTACTGTTTGCATCTCATCGCAAGCTGGATGCGGCATGAACTGTCCATTTTGTGCCACAGGACAGGCCGGTTTAACGCGAAATCTGAGCGCTGGCGAAATCACCGAACAAATCGTTGCTGCTGCCAGAGCCTGTGCTAATGGCGAACTACCTGGCGGCCCAGTAAGACTCTCCAATATTGTCTTTATGGGAATGGGTGAGCCACTTGCTAATTACAACGCAGTAATGCGCTCAGTCCGAAATATAACCGACCCTAACCCCGATGGTTTAGGAATTAGCGCGCGTTCAGTAACGGTTTCTACCGTTGGCTTAGTAAATGGAATTGAAAAACTTATTGAAGAGGGAATCGCCGTTACGTTGGCGGTATCACTTCATACTCCCGATGACGAGCTTCGAGAAACTTTAGTACCGATTAATTCACGGTGGAAAATTAAAGAGGTGCTAGCCGCTGCCGATGCTTATGAAAAGCGTACAGGTCGTCGCTACTCCATTGAGTATGCACTCATTCGGGACATTAATGATCAGTCGTGGCGCGCGGATTTATTAGGTCGATTGTTAAAAAAGCGCAACGCACATGTTAATTTAATTCCACTTAATCCAACTCCAGGTTCAAAGTGGACGGCTTCGCGCCGCGAGGATGAGGATGAATTCGTTCGTATTTTGGAGAGTTACGGCGTTCCCGTGACCGTTCGCGATACGCGCGGGCGCGAGATTGATGGGGCCTGTGGCCAGTTGGCTGCACTTGAAAAAAGTCAAACCGACTAGTTAGCCAATCATTGAATTGGTAGGCTAGCAACCATGGACAAGTTAACGAACTTCATTAATGGAAAAACCGTTGAGAGTACCTCCGGTGAGACAACGACACTTATTAATCCTTCAACAGGTGCGCCGTATGCAACGGCGCCCAAGTCCAACGCTGCCGACATTGATGCCGCTTTTAGCGCCGCCAGTGATGCACGTGCGGGTTGGAGAGATTCGACGCCCTCTCAACGCCAGCGCGCGCTACTTAAAATCGCTGATGCGATTGAATCTCGCCAAGATGAAATCATTAAAATCGAGTGCATGAATACCGGCAAACCGATTTCGCTGACGAAGTCAGAGGAGATCCCGCCAATGGTGGATCAAATACGTTTCTTTGCTGGAGCTGCTAGAAATCTGGAAGGTAAATCTGCGGGCGAATACATGCCGGGAATGACATCAATGATTCGACGTGAACCTATTGGAGTCATCGGTCAAGTAACCCCTTGGAACTATCCAATGATGATGGCAGTGTGGAAATGGGCGCCGGCGATTGCTGCGGGAAATACCGTGGTATTAAAACCAAGTGACACCACACCCGCTTCTACTGTGTGGATGGCGCAAGTAATGTCAGAATTTCTACCTGCAGGAGTTTTCAATGTTGTGTGCGGAGAGCGCGAGACAGGTCGCATGCTCGTCGAACACAAGCGCCCCGATATGGTGTCTATTACGGGTTCAGTTGGAGCTGGAATTCAAGTCGCACAATCGGCAGCCACACAATTAAAGCGCGTTCATCTCGAGCTAGGTGGCAAGGCTCCTGTGGTTGTATTTGCCGATGCTGATTTGCCAGCAGCAGCAGAGGCGATAGCAATTGCCGGTTACTTTAATGCTGGGCAAGATTGCACAGCAGCAACTCGCGTAATAGTCCAAGCCAGTGTTTATGATGAGTTTGTTGAACTCTTGAGTGCGCAAGCTAAAGCTGTTGAGATCGGGGCACCCGAGGAAGATGTTTTCTTAGGTCCAGTTAATAATGTAAATCAATTAGCGCGCATTTCTGGTTTTCTTGAGCGAATCCCTTCGCATGCAATAGTCACAGCAGGCGGCACCGCTCTTGATCGCCCTGGTTTTTTCTTTCCTGCAACGGTGGTTGCCGGACTTAAACAAGATGACGAAATGATTCAAAATGAAATTTTTGGACCCGTTATTACTGTACAGAAATTTAGCGATGAGGCTGATGCCGTTGCTAAGGCAAATGGTGTTGAATACGGTTTAGCCTCAAGCGTTTGGACAAAAGATCATGGCCGCGCCATGCGAATGGCCAAGGCTTTTGACTTTGGTTGTGTCTGGATCAATACCCACATCCCAGTTGTTGCTGAAATGCCCCACGGTGGTTTTAAGCGTTCGGGTTATGGTAAAGACCTATCAGCATATGGTTTCGAGGATTACACCCGAATCAAACATGTCATGACAAATCTAAACGCATAAATAGGTGACGCAGCCACTGTGAAGGCATAAACTTAACGATGTTCGACCACCATATTTAAGGAGTTGTAATGGCTAAGGAAAAAGAACTTTCCCCAGAAGTTCGCGGATTAATTCGCGCCCAATTATCACGTCGCGGAGTTATTGCGGGCATTGGCGGGGTAGGCGCAGTAGGGCTTTTGGCGGCATGTGGAACTGGTTCATCCACATCGAGTGGACCTAAAGTAGTGTCTGACGTTTCAGATAAAGAAAAAATTGCACGGTGGGCAAACTGGACCCTGTATTTAGATTATGACGCCAAAACCAAAAATTACCCAACGCTTGAAACTCTTAAAAAATCCTCTGGCCTTGATGTTTCTTACAAAGAAGATGTCGACGACAACAATACTTTTTATGGAAAAGTTTCGGGCCAGTTAAAACTTGGAAAAGACATTGGCTATGACATTGTCACGCTTACGGACTGGATGGCAGGTCGCTGGATTCGCCTTGGCTATACCCAACCCATAGATGAGGCTGCAGTACCAAACAAAAAGAATATTCTGTCAGTGCTTGAAAATGTGGGTTTTGATCCTGGGCGTAAAAATTCGCTAACTTGGCAGACTG
>JANLPM010000273.1:0-2918 GCA_031367265.1 Actinomycetes bacterium | reverse complement strand
CCCACGCCCGCCACCACCGTGCGCGGCTTTAATGGCAACTGGCAATCCATATTCTTGGGCAAATGCAGTTACTTCTTCATGACCGGCGACTGGATCTTTAGTTCCAGCAACGAGCGGGGCTCCAGCTTTTGAGGCAATTTTCCGAGCTGAGACTTTATCTCCAAGGGCTCGAATTGCTGATGGTGGCGGACCAATCCAAATTAAACCCGCATCGAGAACCGCTTGCGCAAACTGGGCATTCTCTGACAAAAATCCATAACCAGGATGAACTGAATCGGCGCCAGATTTTTTTGCAATTGCCACTATTTTTTCAATATTTAAATATGTATCTCGTGCAGTAGTTCCGCCCAATGAATACGCCGAATCAGCCATGCTGGCGTGAATTGAAGTGCGGTCTTCTTCCGAATATATGGCGACACTTTCAAGTCCGTGATCTTTACACGCACGTATTACACGCACTGCGATTTCGCCTCGATTAGCGATTAGTACGCGTTTCATTGCATCACCTTAACCTCTGGCCACGTATAACCCAGCTGGGCAAAGGCTTTTCGAATGAAAGGCATCGAAATTCCAACAACATTGGTGTAATCGCCCTCTATGTATGGAATAAATGGTGAGCTAAAACCATCGAGAGTGAAGCCACCGGCGACATGCAGTGGCTCACCACTGGCAACGTAATCGTGGATTTCACTATCGCTCATGGAATCAAAAGTGATTTTAGTAGTAACAATACTTGAAACTTCACGATCTTTTGTCGTATCGATAATGCAATGACCCGTATGTAACAGACCAGATTTACCCTGTACCCGCTTGGCACGCTCAAAAGCGATTTCAGGTGTTTCAGGTTTGCCTAAAGTTTCGCCTTCAAACTCAAATGTCGAATCGCAGCCAATAATGATTGCAGGAAAATCAATGCGTTCTCGGATTGTGTGGGCTTTAGTAATGGCTAATGCAATTACCATATCCTTTGCCGACATTGCATTAAAAAACTCAGTATCTTCATCGACTTCGCTAACCATAATTAGTGGCGTGAGTCCAGCCGATTCGAGTAATCGTCGACGTGAGGACGACGCAGAAGCAAGGATAATCACACTCATTTAAAGTTAATTCTTTCTAAGGTTGAATTGAAAGCTGCCAATCAAGGGCTTTCGAAGTTGGGGAGCACCAAAAGAACTTCTCCGAATAATCGGAACGAACTCTTCGCGTTTGTGTATGGCCATTGCAGTTTCAATTGCGATTAACTCTTCAGGTGTGGGCGTTCCTTTAGAAATCGAAAACTCCATTACAACGGAATATTTCCATGCTTGCGCGCAGGTAATGTATCGCGTTTAGTTCTTAGCGTTCTAAAGGCTTTTGTGATGTAAGAGCGAGACTGATTTGGTTCGATCACCGTATCGATAGTGCCGCGTTCTGCGGCGAGATAAGGATTTGCGAGCGAGTCGTTGTACTCTTGCACCAGCTCAGCGCGTTTTGAAATTGGATCTTTCGCTTCTGCTAGTTCCTTGCGATACAAAATATTTACAGCCCCCTGACCCCCCATAACCGCGATTTCTGCGCTGGGCCAAGCGAAGTTAATGTCACTGCCTAAATACTTTGAGCCCATCACGATAAATGCCCCGCCATATGCTTTGCGGGTAATTAAAGTGACTAGTGGAACTGATGCTTCAGCATATGCATAGAGGAGTTTGGCACCACGTCGGATAATTCCATCCCATTCCTGTTCGGTTCCAGGCAAAAATCCAGGTACATCAACAAGTGTCAGTATCGGGATATTGAATGCGTCGCAAAACCGTAAGAAACGCGCGGCTTTTTCGCTTGAGTTTATATCTAATGTACCTGCGAGTTTGGATGGTTGATTTGCAATAATTCCAATTGATTCTCCTTCGATTCGTGCAAAGCCAACGACAATGTTAGGCGCATACAAAGCATGCACTTCTAGAAATTCACCTTCATCTACCAGCGCCTGTATAAGGACTTTCATGTCATAGGGTTGATTAGGACTGTCGGGAATTAGAGTATCTAAAGCAAAGTCAGTTGCTTTCTTTTCCAAAGTTTGCGTCGGTGGCAGATGTGGAGCACTGTCCATATTATTTGACGGTAAATATGAGAGTAATGCTTTTACGTAATCAATCGCGTCAGCTTCGTTTTCAGCTAAATAATGAGAATTACCCGTACGGGTGTTGTGCGTTCTAGCTCCACCAAGTTCTTCCATGTCAACTTCTTCACCGGTTACAGTCTTGATAACATCAGGACCAGTAATAAACATATGCGATGTTTCATTAACCATAACTGTGAAGTCAGTTAAAGCCGGTGAATATGCCGAACCACCCGCACAAGGTCCCAAAATTAACGAGATTTGCGGAATAACTCCGGATGAGCGCGTATTGAGACGAAAAATTTTCCCATATCCAGACAATGATGCAACACCTTCTTGAATACGCGCACCGCCAGAGTCATTGATGCCGATTAAGGGAATTCCACTTTTAAGGGCAAAAGCGGCAATCTTTACGATTTTTTCGGCATGCACTTCGCCTAATGAGCCCCCCATGATCGTAAAATCTTGTGAGTACAAGGCTATCGGGCGGCCATCAACGGTGGCAGTTCCGATCACGACACCGTCACCGTATGGACGGTTCTTTTCCATTCCAAACTGTGTCGAGCGGTGGCGGGCAAACTCATCAATTTCAGTAAAGGAATCGGTATCAACGAGCATCTCGATGCGCTCGCGGGCCGTGTTCTTTCCTTTGGCATGTTGTTTTTCTACCGCTCGAGCTGATCCAGCATGAACTGCCTCTTCAACTCTGGCGCGTAGATCATTAATTTTTCCAGCAGTTGTGTGCAGATTTTGGCTCATACCCCTACGGTACTAGGCGTGGACAAGGAATTGTTAAGTGCGCCGCTAGATATTTCTTTTATCA
>JANLPM010000235.1:0-6391 GCA_031367265.1 Actinomycetes bacterium | reverse complement strand
AACCTTCTTGAGTTCCTTCATCCAATGTTCGATGGGTTTGCCATATTTCTTCTCAATGGATGGGAAATACGATGCCGGACCAGTAACTTTCTTTTCAGCCATGCATTAAGTATAAAAGAAGAACCGCCCTATAAGCCGGATCCTGTCGTGTTTTATTCCATGCCCATTCTGTTTGCTATCACAATGCGGGCGAAAATAGACGGGACTCGGCGTAACTTGAAATTTGACGCAATGAGCACAAACGGTGGTGTAAAAGCGTAAATGAGGACGCGTAATTATTTCTAGGGACCAGAAGGTTGGAAGTTCGAATCTTTTTGGGCGCACTTTTTATCGTATCCGGTTTACTGCGCCAATTCCCAAAGGTGCCCGTCTGGATCTGCAAATAGCACGGTTCTGCTTCCCCAAGCTCGGTCCATTGGACCGTTTATTAATGAAATACCCAACTCTTGAAGTCGCTGAGCTTGAGCATCGACGTCATCTACATGGATAGTTAATTGAAATCTGGAACCACCACTCTTAGTGGCAACTTGGGCTGGACTAATCAGTGATGGCGCCTCACTTTGGGAAAGAAGATTAATCAGCAAATCTCCGAACTTAAAGACAATGGAATTCTCATCTTCAAAAACTGGAGACTTCTCAAATACCGTGGAATAAAACTTTCTCGAAGTTTCTAGATTGGCGACAAAGAGCGTATTTGCGAATATCTTCTCTGCCCAACTCATTCCCAAAGCCTAGCCCGCGGCTCACTTTTGGCAAAGAAGTATTTTATATCAGCGAGGCGGCCACTTCTCTTTGCAACTTACTGGATTTTTAAGATTGATTCCCTGGGTCCAGTTTCATCCCTCCGGGCGCACGAAGCGATATTTTAGGCAGTGAGGGAGTTTTCGCTAGAAATCGACGGCAGCAACTCTTCCAAAAAACGAAAGTAATCCCTAGGCTTCCATGATGCTTCAAATGTGGAAATTTTCAAAGGGAATACTTTTGACTGTTCTTGTTACGGCAATGTTGTCGTTCTTAGTTCTGGGCTACGCAGATCGCCAACAACGTTCATCAGAAATATTGACGGGTGTTATCGCCGGGTTAACTGTCATTTTAGGAATGCTTACAGCAGAGTGGTTGCGCGCATCGCGGGAGCAGGTGGAAGTGACACGGATGCGAGGCATTAATATATCAACTCACCTAGATAGATACCTTTACAACTTTGAAGAATATATGCAAGATCCGTTATCGCACGAGCAGTCTCGCCACGCGGAGGACTTTGTTCGTGTTTTTAGCACTTTAGCTTTACTCGCTCGGACGACCAGATGGCCGCAGCCGAATGCTAAGAAAATTAGAGAGCTGGCATCTGAATTGCACTCGAAGATAGGGGCACTTCAAACGGACGCCGAAGAAAATGGCTACATCTGGAGTTTGGAGGAAAGGCTTGAAGTGGCAAATGATTTCGGTCCATTTTGGCAACTAATTTGGGCTCGCAACCTCCAAGCTAATAACGATAATACAGCGCGCATGGAGAAATACCGCAAGACGCAAAGCAACGGGGGCATTCCCTTTGCGTGGAGGAAGAAGACCTCAAACTAACAAAATCTGGGTTTCCCAGTGCCCAGTTTCATCCCTTCGGGCGCACTGTTCGACCTCTCTCGTCTTTGACTTCCGGGGTCGAACTGCTTTTATTTGTAGAACCAGGTACGCCAAATGGATAAAGCCGTGACATATAGTGGAAAGCCCAACAAGATTACTAACTCAAGAAGGTTCGGGTGGCTTCCTGATATATCCGAATACTGCCATGAAAGCCAAGTCAAATTAATGAAATAAACAATCGTTAGCGGTAAGGTGATTTTTCGAAAAGCTACCACCCGCATCAAATGCGGAATTTTGAAATTGGTCAGTTGAACAATAGAAAGAACTATAGAGGCGAGAAGAACTGCATTTGGTGTTAGCCCCAGAATCAGAAAACTGGGCACAGCCAAGTTCCAAACAGCGGGAAAGCCATTAAACCAGTGATCATCGGTTTCAAGGTCGGTTCGGGCAAACCACAATGCGGAGGAGATAAAAATTGCGCTTGCAACCCATCCCTCGTAATGCTTTGGGAGAAGATTAAGTCGTTCTGTCTTTGTTTATGCGCGAGCTGTTCCAAAATCACTATATATAGGACTGGGATTTCAATTGTAGTTTTTTCAATAATGGGATTTATGAGTCTGAGGAAAGAGGTAACTAAGGCAAGTAAGTGACCATAATCCTTCTGGCCGAACTCGATCGAAACGCCGCGATTCCTGAAAGGGCTTCACCGATTAATTTTTTGCATCTAATTCCTTGTAGAAGAAGGAAACTGGATGGAGCGAGCCATCCGGACCTGTTGCATAGTTCGGGACCGTTCCCATCAAAACCCAATTCATTTTGGAGTAAAGAATAGAAGCAGCTGATTCCACATGGGTTCTTAATGTTAAAATAAGCACTCCTCTATCCCGGGCAACCGCCTCCAGTTGCGCGAGAATTCGCAGAGCTATACCCTGTCGGCGATATTTAGGATGGGTCATTATTTTTCGGACATCTGCACGATGCTGCCCAGATATCTTTAACTCGCGAGTTAGAATTCCCGTCCCAATACATTTGTCAGCATCCATTGCACAAAAAATAGTGTTTATCCCTGAGTGAACTTTGGAGAGTTCTAAATTCCAAAACTCCATCAACTCAGAATCTGACGCATCGGCAAGAAAACCCATCGACCCACCGTCTAGTATTACCTCGGAAAGTAATTGAACTAGATGTAACGAGATTTCATTTGGAAGATTCTCGGTGTCATAGACGACAATATGCAATTAATCAGCTCCTTAGATCTGCGGACCGATGTGTGTTGTCAGTGAAGATGCGGCTTTTAACTCAACAAAAATGACATGGGTATCGGTTTGCCCAGTATTCTCTCCAGCGTGTATTTGGGCAGGTAGCCAAGCAGTGGTTCCAGCTTCAATGTCGATATCGCGGGTGGTCCCGTTTGAGTGTAGCCGTCTGGAAAAACTACTCAGTGTGTACATCACGCTATCTGGATGTTGATGAGGCTTCGTCATTTGTCCAGGGTGATCTAAATACTCCAGAACCCTCACTTGATCATTTTCGAAGATTAGTTTGTAATTTTCAGGATTAGTTTCAATAGGGTCCATACTCATGTGCTTAACTCTCTTTCCTCATGTCTGAAGCTGGAACTTATCTTCAAATGCCTGGCGCCGCTAGTGTGGATAATAAGTGAATTGATTCCCAGTGCCGAGGTTCATCCGTTCGCGTGCGCAGATACCGGAAATTCCCGGAAAGTGGATTTCAACTCTGGATGGCGCTCTGATTCAATGCCTGCTTTGCATTAGACTTCTGAAATGAAAGTTACACATCTGTGCTTTCTTGGAATTAGAACGAATAATTTCCCAGAGACCGTGCAATTTTTCCATGATGTACTGGGGTTACCCATCCGCTTTGAGCATGACCTTTTCACAGGTTTAACTCTCTCCTCGGGCCGAAGGGATATGGTCGAAATATTCGGACAGTCTGCAATTGATACCCGCCTGTTCCCTGTGGAAGCTGGCGATGGACCAATTATTGCATTTGCAGTGGATGATCTGGAAAGTGCTTACAGAGAATTAATCGAAACTGGTGTTGAAGTAATTGGGCAAATCGTTTGGGCAAGTGACTTCAAAGGCCAAGAACAATCGAAGGGATATGGTTGGGTTTTCTTTCGCGCACCAGACGGGAAAGTTTATACACTGATCCAGGACAGATGAAAATGCACGAATAATCCAAGCTTTAAATTGTGCGCTCGCATCTTTTCAAAATGAATTTCCAATTCCTTGACATTGGCGCAAGACAAATAGCAGATCCGGAAATCAGAAGTCTATTTTGGCGATTAAGTATTAGTTTACGCAGGGAATCTTGCCACCTTGTACGGGCACCCCATTGGCAAGTCCAGCATAATTAATCTTCCTGGGTTTGGGTGTTGCCGTTGCTTGAGTGGCACCCGTCGCACCTGATGCATCGGTGGATCCAAAAGTAAGAGACGCCGAAGAAAATAGATATGTTTGGAATCTCTCGATAATACCTATCGGAAAACTGACCCAACTATTGGAAATCCTGTCACTGTGGAACAGAACCCTTCTATTGAAGTTGGCGGACCCGCGGGCTCAAAGAATAGAATTACTGCGGGCTCCCAGTGCCCAGTTTCATCCCTTTGGGCGCCCCTTGACGAAGGCTGGCAAAGAGGCAAGAGAGCCGCTAACTTCCGGTGTCCACGACGTCCTTCTCAAAAAAGAGCCAGTACTTGTGAAACTCAGCGGGGATCTCGGTCCCCTCGTAGGGAGCGCGTTCAGAAAATCCACGCGAGCGATATAGCCTCTGTGCATCTGTCATGAATCGGTTGGTGTCGAGTCGAACCTTCACGGCTCCCAATGCGGAAGCCTCACGAAGAGCGCAATCAATTAGGGCCGATCCAACGTGAGCACCACGCCAAGCCGGCCGCACGTACATCCGCTTTATTTCGAGCACACTTCCGTTCAAAGTTCGGATCGCAACAACTCCCACGGGTTCGCCATCGACCTCCGCTAGGAAAATCGCCCCTTCGGGCCGCTTGAATTTAGCGAGCATCTTGCGAACTTCTCCAGCGTCGACTGGCCATGAGATGCCATACTTTTCGACTAGTTGAGCGGTGGCCCACGTGAGGTACTCGAGGTTCAATGCAAAAATTGATTCGTCGTCGGCACTCGTCGTGGCTTCTCGGATCTGAATATTACGATCGGCAGTCATAAATCCTCTTCCAATAAATACTGCGACTTCCACCCGGCGATGAGAGACGTTCGTGAATTGCAATAAGAGAAGTGCGTCGTGCCCCGACGTATTTCGAAGATTAGTATCTTATAGGCGGAGTAACAAGATCGCTTCCCAGTGCTCAGTTTCATCCCTTCGGGCGCACAAGTTCGGCCCCCACGCCGTTCGCATGAAGGGCCAAACTTCTTTGAAATTAGGACGGGAAGAAATCGTTAAATATCGGTTTCGAAATAGGTAGAACCAGACTCAAACATCAATTTTGGGCTAGCCTGGAAGGCCTTCATCGCAGTTTTCCACACTGTCCCATCTTGCATATCACCGTGGATTTTTCCGAAGGCTTCAGCATTCTCGTGAGTAATTACCATTGTGTACTTATCGTCATTTACCCCCATCCATCCGTCAAGAAATAGAACCTCCGACGCGCCGAGAGAAAGAATCAGCTTCTTAATTTCTCCAAGACGAGTTCGTGCATCTTCCTCTGATACACCTTGCATTGGTTTTGCTGAAAACACTTCTAAAACTCTTGACATAAATCTCTCCGATTTTTGATATTGATGCGGAACGCACCAATATCTAAAGTCTTACATAACCAATCTTGAGTGTAAATAGTATGAATGTCAGCGCTTAAAAAATTAGGTCTTGGTTCTCGGGGTCGGAGTTTGCGCACTACTGGAATATCCCATTGCCCTCCTAAGTAGCCCTCGCTATGACGCTGAAGTACGAGATAAGAGGATTCTTTCGAAACGAGACCATGCCAATCGGTCTTGGCTCATAGTCTGAAGGTAAAGATGCTCTAAGGTTTTGTCATCAGCTAAATGATGGCGAGTACTGATTCCCAGTGCCCAGTTTCATCCCTTCGGGCGCGCTACTTATCTGTTGATGTACGGTTGCGTAACCTCCTTAATCGTGGGTCTAAGTGCGTAAATTATCGACGAGTAAATCGTGCCAAAGAGTAAAATCTTCGCGACTGTGATGATGCTCCATCCAAAATTATTGATGATTTCTGAATTAATTATTAATACCCAGAAAGTCAAACCGATAAGAAAAAGTAGAGCGCGAAGCCAGATCTTCCATTTGCCGCGCCACACTGCAAGTGAAGCAGTCAGTACGGTTGGAAACATGATGGCGCCAGCTGCTACAAATAACTGTAAGCTGAAAAGAACTCCCAAAATTCTAATTGATACTAGGAACCACTTTCGTTGAGGTTTCCTTCTAAGGGTATAGACGATCGATTGGACTGCACCGAATACAGCAAACCCCAAGACAATTCCCAATGTGCCCGACCAGGTAAATTCAGGTTTAGTCGATATCCACCTAATCCATAAGCGAGCAATTATTCCACCGAGAAGACCGGCTACAAATCCAGTAGGAATAATGAGATGGGGAGGCTTCTGAAAATATGCGACGGGAATGGACTTCATGTCACTGCCCCTCATTGATCTTCTTACGCCGCTTTCGACTAAGAATCCAGATTATTGTATGGAGTAAATGTCGGCACGGTAAGGGGGTTAGTGAAGTCTCAATGTTGTCTCCCGGTGTCCAGTTTCATCCCTTTGCACACACACATTCTTATTTACTGCCTGACAAACGG
>JANLPM010000227.1:0-2772 GCA_031367265.1 Actinomycetes bacterium | reverse complement strand
TATCCAGCCGGTGGCAGGTTAAAGAGAGTAACCGCTTGATAAAACTCATCGGGAATACGGATAAGAATACCTGCACCATCACCACTATCTGGTTCAGCACCTGATGCACCGCGGTGTTCTAGATTGCGTAGCGCAGTTAATGCTTTTTCAACAATGCTATGTGTTGGGATTCTATTTAATGTTGCCACCATTGCAACGCCACATGCATCGTGTTCTTGAGCAGGGTCATAGAGCCCTTGAGCAAGTGGATAGTTGGAGGGCAAAGCCATGAGGGTGGGGCTCCGATTGTCGATTAATAGCGGGACAACCTTGGCCCTAGTTTTTCATAGATTTAGTGCGAATAGATTTAGTGAGCGACTATAGGGTAGCAAAAAACGACGAGATTGAAAGCGGCTAAATACCTGAAGCCCGTGCGATTTGTCCAATACCTGCGGTTATGAGCATGCCCAAACTTCCACCGATAATTACGCGCAATGTGGTGCTCATGAGTTTAGCTCCGGCCGTTCTCGCACTAATGACTCCAGTTAAAAGCAGGCCGAGAATAGTGAAGATCACAATGCTCCAGGTTTTTGCGCCAATCGTTGGTGCGAAAGCACCCACAAAGGGAATCAATCCACCGATAGTAAAAGCGATTGCTGAGGCCACCGAGGCCTGCACTGGGCGAGCCTTAGTGTGGGGATGTTGCCCAAGTTCATCACGAAGATGAGCTGCCAGTGGATCTATTTTATGCATCGCGCTGGCAACTTCAAAGGCTAATTCGGCAGTCAAACCGCGGTTAATATAAATATGTTGGAGCTCTAAAAGTTCGCCCTCTGGGTCCAATGCTAAGTGCTCCATCTCTAACAAGCGATCGGACTCTTCGACATCATTTTGTGAGCGCACTGAAACATATTCGCCCGCAGCCATTGACATAGCACCAGCCGTAATCCCGGCAATGCCCGCGGTGACCAGAAAATCGTTTTTACCTGCAGCCACTACACCAATCATGAGTGAGGCCGTCGCAACTAAACCATCATTTGCGCCCAAGACCGCCGCACGCAGCCAGCCGGCACGTTGGCCACGGTGGTGTAAATTGCGCTTATAGACCGCATCTAATGTCATACTCAAACTCTATCGGAGTTTGCCGGTACCCCGCGACAAACGCAAGTAAGCAATAAAGGCAAATAAACCGATAATAGTTCCTACCACAACGTTTAAGCGCACTCCGAAGATGTGGTGCGCCTGGTCAATACGAAGCATTTCAATACCAACCCGACCAACACAATATCCAAAAACATACAGTGCTAATACCTGTCCCACCTTAAGAAATCTTCCATACTTAATGAGTAGTAAACCTAAAGCAGTAGTCCAGATAGCTTCATATAAAAAAGTTGGATGAAAAGTCGCGAACTCTGAAAATCCAAGTGGACGATCCAACAATGGTACCTGTAACGCCCATGGGGCTTTGAGTGGACGTCCAAAGAGTTCAATGTTAAACCAATTTCCAAAACGTCCAATGGCCTGAGCAAAGAGAACTCCTGGTGCTAACGCATCCATAAAGTGAAGAAAGGTAGGGAGTTCAACTCGTCTAGAAATTTTGCGATATGAAATCCAGGCGGCAAAACTACCGATGGCTATTGCGCCCCAAATTCCAAGTCCACCTTCCCAAATTTTCAAAGAATCTAGTGGATGTCCGCCGGGGCCGAAATAGGCATCCGGGGAGGTAATAACGTGATAAATCCGGCCCCCAATTATTCCAAAAGGTACGGCAGTAATGGCCACTTCCGAGACTACTGACGCCCCATTAATGGCGATAGCTTTAAAACGTTTGTCACCTAAGTAAATGGCGACGGCAATACCGAGCATGATGCACAAGGCATACATGTGGATTGTTAGTGGACCGAGTTCCAGCGCTGAAAAACTTGGCGATGGTATCGAGCTTCGCAAGTTTTAGCCGGCCTCTACTGCAGTTCGGAACTCATTTAAGTCAAAGCCATTTGATTTGCGCTGCCATAATTTACCGTTTATAAAAACCGTAGGCGTTCCTGAAACTTTAAAAGCTGGCATGGAATCCTCATGGGCCTTTACTAAATCTAACTTCGACCCCTTAGTAACGCAATCAATAAAGCTCTTAGACTTGAGACCGATATAGTCGCCGATTTTTAGTAAATTATCTTTCGAGTAAAAACCTGAGTTTTCTAAAGCAGGTTGTACGACATACATAGCATGATGAAAATCTAAAAAGTGACCTTCGTCAGCTGAACACATTAAAGCATTTGCCCCTCTAATTGATTCAGGTCCAAGAAAAGACAGGACGTGATAAACAACGGTAGCTTTCTTACTCACGACTAAATTATCTATATAGGCACCAATTGAGCTTTCAAAACTTCGACAGATGGGGCATTGTGGATCTTCCCAGAGATTAATTTGCACGGGAGCTCCAGGATTAAGAACCAGACCCGAGCCTTGTGCGACATCAATACTCGAAGGAATTGAAACACCTAGAGTATAACCTTTGAGTGCAGCAAATGATTCATTTGCCTTAGTAGACGAACTCATGATTGAAAAAATAACTCCTGTAATGACGACTAAGGCGACCATTCCAATTACTAACCAGCGTGTGAAATGATCTCCGCCGCTGGTAGCTTTTTTTTGCTTTGGCATTTATTTCTCCTCATTTGTCATGGCCAATTTCTCAACTGAAAATAATCCGTAAGGGAAAAAGTATAGGTAGAGCGCGCTTAAGGCTAATCCCAAGTCCCGGAGGATTTCTAGGGCATAAGTTCTGTGTAC
>JANLPM010000133.1:0-3483 GCA_031367265.1 Actinomycetes bacterium | reverse complement strand
GTAACGCGGAGTGGATTTGAGGATGGTTTATTTGCCGCCTGGCGCAGCGATCCACAATTTGTATTAAATCGACCTGAATATAGAACCGCGACGATTTTAGTTGCCGGCGTAGATTTTGGTACTGGCTCTTCGCGTGAGCATGCCGTGTGGGCGCTGCAAAACTACGGTTTTAGAGTTGTCATCTCTAACCGCTTTGCCGACATTTTTCGCGGCAACTCACTCAAAGGTGGACTGCTTACCGTTATTTTAGAACAGAGCGATATTGAATCGATCTGGAGCGCGATAGAGGCTGATCCAACTACCCAGTTGAGCATTGACTTAGACCGCCGTAGCGTTTCATACAATCACGTCGTGCTCTCCTTTGCCATAGATGATTACACCCGATGGCGATTAATGGAGGGGTTAGACGACATCGGATTAACTATTAAAAAGGGTGAAGCCATTGATAGTTTTGAGAAAGCTAGATCAGAATTTAAGCCAGCGACGCTACCAATACGGTAGAAGCGAGCTGATTTCAGGCGTAAATCACTATATTTTGCGGAGTGGCGACCAGAAATGAAAGAACCCTCAACGCGTAATTGAGAGTTTTCTAGGTATAAAACAAGGGTTTTTTAATGAGAATTGGAAAAATAAATACTGCGACACGCCTGCATTAAATGCAGATTCTGCGCATATGTGCGCGTAAGTTTAAGAACACGTTGAGCAGTTGCTTAACATTTACGCGTAAATAAGGGGATTTCAATGAATAAGGCCCAATTCATTGCGGCGTTGGCTCCACACTTCAACGACAGCAAGAAGGAAGCAGCTCACGCTGTAGATGTCGTTTTTGACACAATCGTTCGCAATCTGCACAAAGGCGAAGATGTCATGATTAATGACTTCGGTAAGTTTAAGAAGGTTGATCGCAAAGCCCGCATCGGACGTAACCCGTTCACTGGTGAGACAATCAAAATCAAAGCATCCAAGAAGGCCCGCTTTCTGCCTGCCAAGGGTTTGAAGGATGTTATCTCAGGTGCGCGCAAACTCGGACCTGCGCCAAAGCCAGAACCAAAGCCGGTTGTTAAGGCAGTTGTGAAGGCCAAGCCAGCAGCTAAAAAAGCAGCTAAAAAAGCACCAGCCAAGAAAGTCACCGCCAAGAAAGTTGTCGCTAAAAAGGCACCAGCTAAGAAAGTTGTCGCTAAAAAGGCACCAGCTAAAAAGGCTAAGAAGTAAAACTACTCGCACTAACGTGCAAGAGGCGGGGCTGGCAGATGCTAGCCCCGTTTTCTTTTTATACGCAGTAATATGGGCTAATGACGGAGTACAAAGTTTCGTATGCTCCTCCGACTGGCAGGCCACTTGGAACAAATATAACTTTTAAGATTTGTACCACAATAGCAATTCCTATTTTGAATCTGGTCGGTAAGAAAATCTGGCGGGGAGCGCAGAATATTCCGCGTTCTGGGAGAGTAATTGTCGCAAGCAACCACGTCTCATATCTTGATGTGCTATTTCTTACCCATTTCCTCTTTCGAAATGGTCGAGCTCCTCGGTATATTGGCAAAGAGGGTGTTTTCAAAGTTCCCATCATTGGGAAAATCCTGCTTGCCGCTGGACAAATTCCAGTAGCTCGCGAGAGTAACGATGCATCTAAAGCGCTAGAGCATGCGATTAAATTGCTGGAAGCCGGACACTGCCTGGGGGTTTATCCCGAAGGCACTCTTTCACGTGACCCAGATGGATGGCCGATGGTGGCCAAGACTGGACTTGCCCGCCTGGCAATTATTACTAAATCACCAGTTATCCCAGTGGCCCAATGGGGCTCTCAAATCGTTATGCCGACGTATGAGAAAAAGCTGAAGGTTTTCCCGCGCACGCCAATAAAGATTCTCGCGGGCAAAGCTCTGGATCTTTCACAGTGGTATGGAAAAGAAAACGACCCCGAGGCCCTCACTCAGGCCACTGCATTTGTGATGCACGCGATTACCAATTTGTTAGAAGAGCTTCGTGGTGAAAAACGCCCAATGGAAATTTTTGATCCACATTTGTCAAATCTGCCTCGGACCGGAAATTTTAAAAAGAAGCGATGAGCAAAGTAACTGTTTTTGGCGCAGGCCAATGGGGTAGCACCATGTCGCAGGTCCTATCAGATGCCGGAAATCACGTTTTAATCTGGGGCCGCAACCAAAAAATTGTGGATGAGATTAACGAGAGACATACAAACTCAAAGTATTTAGATAGCAATATATTACCTTCGGGCCTTCGCGCGACAAATGATTTATCGGAAGCATTTGATTACTCGTCTATCTATGTCTTAGCCGTGCCTGCGCAAGCGCTGCGCCAGAACCTCCAAAGCTGGAAGTCTCTTGCCGTCCCAAACGCCTTATTTATCAGTACTTTAAAGGGTATAGAGCTATCGACGCTTCAACGAATGTCTCAGATAATTGAAGAAGTTATGGAAACTTACAACGTTGCAGTGATTACTGGTCCAAATCTTGCCAATGAGTTAATTTTGCGACAGCCAGCAGGCGCAGTCGTTGCTGCACATACGATGATTAACGCCGAAAAAGTGGCGAAAATATTTTCGACTCCTTACTATCGCGTATACACATCCATCGATGTACTGGGCTGTGAATTTGCGGGTGCAATTAAATCTATTATCGCCTTAGCGGTTGGCATGTCTATTGGTATGGGTTTTGGTGAAAATACGCAAGCGATGGTAATCACCAGAGGACTCAACGAAGTTGCCCGTTTATCGGCGGCCTACGGCGCCGATCCACTCAGTGCTGCCGGCTTGGCAGGGATGGGGGATTTAGTGGCTAGCTGTGGCTCACCACTTTCGCGTAACCGAAGTTTTGGCGAAGTTCTAGGGCGTTCAGGATCTATGACATCGGCGCGCGAACAGGTTGCCAAGACCGTTGAAGGCGTAGCCTCATCTAGTGCAGTTCTTGAAATCGCGCAGCGGATTGGAATCGAAGTGCCCGTGATCGAAGCCGTTGCCGACGTCTGCGCAGGAACTGTTACACCTATGCAGGCATTTGATCGCTTAATGGAGATCACAACGCGCTCTGAAAACTTCATCCGATGATAAAAACTTCGGTAGCCATTATTTGCGGTGGTCGCAGTAGCGAACACGAAATTTCATGTCTATCTGCCGGGGGTATTTTGGCAGGGATAGATAAAAGTAGATTCAACGTAGTTTTAATTGGAATAACTAAGTCCGGCAACTGGGTTCTCTTGCCACCTGACTACTCGCTAGAAATTATCGATGGAGTTTTACCTTTTGTTGACGAAGATGCAACACCTCTAGTCGCCGATGTACACGGATTCTGCGTTGCGGGAAAACCACTGGTAATCGACGTTGTATTCCCGGCACTTCATGGGCCATATGGAGAAGACGGAACCATTCAAGGCTTTTTTGAAATGGCAGGAATCGCCTACGTCGGTAGTGGAGTAGCTGCATCGGCCATGGCAATGGATAAATCCATCTCCAAAACCATTTTT
>JANLPM010000109.1:0-3021 GCA_031367265.1 Actinomycetes bacterium | reverse complement strand
GTGCGGGGCAGCGATAAGAGTTGAAGTGCCTCCTCGTACGTGACCGTATCCAGGGTCATTGTTGAAAGAAGTGAGGCAGTTTTAGCTTTTGGTGCATCGGCCTTTTTTCGTCGCTTCTTCCCGGTTGCCGTTAATTCAGGTTCAACAACAGGAAGGAGTTCGGTGATGTATGGCCCGAATCGACCGCTCTTGGCAATAACCGGAAAACCAGTCTCTGGATCAATTCCTAATTCGCGCTCCCCTGTCGGTGCCGCTAGGAGTTCAATCGCTTTGGCCAACGTTAACTCATCAGGGGCTAAGGATTCAGGAATGTTTGCTAACTTTCGCTCCTCATCTGGCAGGTTTTGTTGTAAGTAAGCACCAAAACGCCCGACGCGAATTTCGATTGTGTCGGATAAATTCATAGTGTTAGTTGCACGCGCATCGATAACACCCAGGTCGGCAGATAATTCATTTAAACCAGGCTGCCCATCGATGCCGTAAAAGAATCCACGTAGCCAGTCAACCCGGCTGGCCTCTCCAGTTGCAATCTTGTCTAAATCCTCTTCCATGCTGGCAGTAAATTCGTAATCAACGAGTTTTGTGAAGTGGGTTTCCAGCAAACCAGTTACTGAAAAAGCAAGGAAAGTCGGCACTAATGCTCGACCGCGTTTGTATACATAACCGCGATCTTGAATGGTTTGAATGATAGATGCAAAAGTTGAAGGGCGACCAATACCCAACTCCTCTAATTTTTTAACAAGTGTTGGTTCGGTATAACGCGCCGGCGGTTTAGTTTCGTGGCCTTCGCAGGTGTACTCATTAACCTTTACACTTTGTCCAAGTACCATAGCTGGTAAGCGCTTATCCGCACTCTCTTCATTGCTGTTGTCATCGGTGGCAATATCTTCGTAGGCCGCTAAGAAGCCGGCGAAAGTAATTACTGAACCATTGGCGCGAAAGATGGTTGCTTTGCTATCGTTGGTCACTGCATCAAAATCCACGCGCATCTGTAGCTTCTTTGCATCGGCCATTTGGGACGCGACGGTGCGCTTCCAAATTAAGTCATAGAGTGCAAATTCATCGCGTGATAGTTCTGGCGCTAACTCTCCTGGAGTCTTAAAACTTTCTCCCGCAGGTCGAATCGCTTCATGGGCCTCTTGGGCGTTTTTAGTTTTTCCAACATACGTGCGTGGTGCATCGGCTACATGATCGGCGCCATATAAAGATCGTGCAGCTTTTCGTGCAGCTTCGATAGCTTGGCCAGATAAGTTGACGCTGTCGGTGCGCATATATGTGATGTAGCCGTTTTCATAGAGGCGCTGCGCAATTCGCATAGTGATCTGTGCGCCCCAACCAAGTCGGCTGCCCGCATCTTGCTGCATTGTCGACGTTGTAAAAGGGGGTTTCGGACGTTCTGTGCGGGGAGATTCCTCCATTGATTTAACGGTTAAAGAAACAGAGTTGAGGGAATTTACTAGGCTACGTGCATTCGTCTCATCGAGTAACAATATATTGGCTAAGGATTTTTCTTTAACTGCCCCATCAGCACCAAAATCACTGGTAGAGGCTACTTTCTTACCTTCAACTTCTAAAAGGCGGGCAGTAAAACCAAGCGCAGTCACGGCAGCTAAATCCCACCAGCCCGAAGATATAAAGGCCATTCGCTCCCGCTCTTTTTCAACTATTAAACGGGTAGCAACTGATTGCACGCGGCCGGCAGAAATCCGTGGCATAACTTTCTTCCACAAAACTGGCGAGAGTCGATAACCAAATAAACGGTCCAATACACGTCGAGTCTCCTGTGCATCGATTAAGTGATAATCCAAATCGCGCGTATTTTCGACGGCCTCATGAATTGCCTCCTTGGTTATTTCATGAAAGACCATGCGTTTGATTGGAACTTTAGGCTGTAAAACTTCTACTAAGTGCCAAGCGATAGCTTCGCCTTCTCGGTCTTCGTCAGTTGCCAGAATTAACTCTTCAGCGGTTTTCATTAACTCTTTTAACTCAGCGACTTTTGCCCGCTTATCGGGGTTAATCACATAGAGAGGTGCGAAATCATTTTCGATATCGACACCCTCTTTAGCCCATGCGATTTTTTTATACTCGTGTGGAATATCAGCGGCGCGTTGAGGAAGGTCGCGAATATGGCCAACGCTAGCCTCGACGACATAACCGTCGCCGAGGAAGCTGCCAATTTTTCTGGCCTTAGCTGGTGATTCAACAATCACCAACTTAATCAGCTCAGTCTTTGCTTTAACCATGTAATCCTTTACGTCAGGGCCACGAAGTGACCGCAGAACAGGTGAACTGCCGTATTTAAACCAGAATCGCCGTTGCTTGGCGACGGTTACGGATTAATGCGGCAATGATGACAAGAGTTGCCCCGATGCCGATCAGCGTGCTGATAGTCCTACTTCCGCCCAGCGCGAGAGAGACTATTGCTGGAGTAATTAAGAGACCAACTAAGTTCATTACCTTGATAAGTGGGTTAATTGCTGGACCTGCAGTGTCCTTGAAAGGATCGCCGACAGTGTCGCCAATGATTGTTGCAGCATGAGCATCAGAGTTCTTTCCACCGTGATGTCCATCTTCCACCATCTTCTTAGCGTTATCCCAAGCACCGCCTGAGTTCGAAAGAAAGACTGCCATTAACGTTCCAGTACCGATTGCACCAGCTAAATACGCACCGAGTGCGCCAACGCCTAGACCGAAACCAACGGCGATTGGTGCCATGACAGCAAGCAAACCTGGTGTTGCTAATTCACGCAGGGAATCGCGAGTACAGATGTCAACAACGCGACCGTAGTCAGGTTTTTCTGTGCCCTTCATAATTCCAGGGTGTTCGATGAACTGCTTTCGAACTTCGACAACAACTGCGCCAGCTGCGCGTGAAACTGCATTTACTGCCAGACCTGAGAACAAGAAGACGACTGCAGCCCCGATAATCAGACCAACTAAGTTACGTGGATTAGCAACATCGAGAATTCCTTGGTATTGAAGTGCAAGATTTGCGGCGCCTTTTCCGGCATCAATAAC
>JANLPM010000093.1:0-3473 GCA_031367265.1 Actinomycetes bacterium | reverse complement strand
AAATATTTCAACCGATGATTGGCGCCTTGAGATATTCGGAATGGTTGCCCATCCTAAAACTTTGACCTATAAAGAGTTAAGTGCCAGGCCTGTATTTGAACTAGATGACACAATCTCTTGTGTTTCTAATGAAGTAGGGGGTGATTTAGTTGGAAATGCACGCTGGTTAGGTGTGCGATTAGATGATTTAATTCGTGAAGTTGCACCAACGCCAGGTGCTGATCAAATAATGGGATATTCCGAAGATGGTTTCGCTGCAGGGTTTCCACTTGCCGCCCTTGACGGGCGCGATGCCATGATTGCAATTGGCATGAATGGCGAGCCTCTGCCTTTAGCACATGGTTTTCCGGCGCGAATTATCGTGCCGGGTCTCTATGGCTATGTTTCTGCGACAAAATGGCTGACACGCATTGAGTTAACGCGCTTTGATACAAAGCATGGGTACTGGATTACGCGTGGCTGGTCAGAGCGCGCGCCGATTAAAACACAATCACGGATTGATACTCCTAAAGATGGTGCCGAACTAAAGCCTGGTGCTTTAGCTATTGCAGGAGTTGCTTGGGCACCAACGCGGGGAATTTCGAAGGTGGAGGTAAAGATTGGTAACGATGGTTGGCGAGAAGCAACGCTTGGACCAGAGATCGCAAAGACAACCTGGCGTCAGTGGTGGATTGACTGGACACCAAGGCCAGGCGGATATGTAATTTCAGTACGGGCAACCGATGGAAATGGGAATCTGCAATCTGAGGCCAATGTTCCTGTGGAACCAAATGGAGCTGAAGGCTGGCACACAATAAATGTCCAAGCATTTTAAACGACGCGCAATTTTACAAACTGTTCTAGGTTCAATCATCGCCCTATTTGGTGGTCAGGCTTTAGCTGAAGTTGGACCAACGCTTCGGTGCACACGAGTTGGGCAAAAAATTGTTTTTCGGGGATACACATACAACTGCGTTAAATCAAAGGGTGCCTTAGTGTGGAAAAAAGCTGCGATAACGCCGGTTGCAACACCATCGCCATCTGCGAGTGCAACACCTACGCCAACACCTACTCCAACACCTACTCCAACTCCAACTCCTACTCCAACTCCAACTCCATCTGTGAGTGCTACACCAACCGCAACACCAACCGCAACACCAACGCCAACTGCCAGCGCAACACCAACGCCAACAACTACACCTACTCCAACTCCATCTGCAACCGCCACTCCAACACCAAATCCAAAAGGGGTGGTGATTGCGCTCTCCTCTGAAATAAAAGAAGGCAGCGTAAAAATAATTCAAGCCAAGGACAATAATGGCAATAACACTATTTACGCGGTCAGTCGCGCAGGTGGACAAATTAAAGTGCTGAGCACTGTGTGCACGCACGAAGGTTGTACCGTGGCTGCAAATGGTGGCAATTTAGATTGCCCGTGTCATGGCTCGCAGTTCAATGCATTTAGTGGTGGTGTACAGCGAGGACCAGCGGGCATCGCGCTTGCCGTTTTTAGATCTCTGGAAGAGGGTGGAGAGATAATCTTGCTTAAGTAAAATCAGGTAAGTTTTTGGAGCTTTTTGCCATAGTAGTATGTGCCAAATGTCGGGCGGGAGAAAAACATAATGGGCTCTCTCATTGATACGTACGGTCGTGTTCATCGCGATTTACGTGTTTCCTTAACTGACCGATGTTCTTTGCGGTGCACTTACTGTATGCCGAATGATTTTGCTGATTGGTTGCCAAGCCAGAGCCTTCTTACTACAGACGAACTGATCACAGTGATTGAGGCCGCAGTTTCACAAGGGATAGATGAAATCCGCTTAACTGGTGGCGAGCCATTGCTTCGCCCCGATATTGTTGAAATCGTTGCACGCATTAATGCCATCGCAAATCCACCAAAGCTATCGATGACCACTAATGGCTTAGCCCTGGCACGGTTGGCTCAACCTTTAGTAGCCGCGGGATTGAGTCGAATTAATATCTCATTAGATACGTTAGATCGCGAACGATTTAAGCGCTTAACTTTTAGAGATCGAATCGATGAAGTTTTTGCTGGCATTGATGCTGCACGCACGGCAGGATTAAAGCCTGTGAAGATTAACTCAGTCTTAATGCGCGGAGTTAACGATGATGAACCACTAGCGCTTTTGAAGTGGGCGCTCAAAGAGGGAGTGTCTTTACGATTTATCGAACAGATGCCACTAGATGCCGGTGGAATATGGTCGCGTCAAGAGATGGTAACTGCCGATGAAATTCACGCAGAGCTGAGCAAAGAGTTTGTTTTAACCCCGGTCCCTGGTCGAGGATCATCTCCGGCAGAAGAGTTTTCCATCGATGGCGGGCCGGCAGTAGTTGGAATAATCGCAAGTGTGACAAGACCATTTTGCGCCTCCTGTGATCGCGTGCGTTTAACTTCAGATGGCCAGATTCGTGCCTGTCTATTTTCCATGGTCGAAACCGACCTGCGATCCATTCTTCGAAATGAGAATTTAAGTAGCGCACAAAAACGTGAAAAACTAGTACATGCCTTTAGTTCAACGATTAAAGCTAAATTACCTGGGCATGGCATCGACGATCCGAGTTTTATTCAACCCACGCGGCCGATGTCGGCAATCGGGGGATAGGCATGAGTGGAGATGCCTTAGGTCTTGAGGAGGCCTATTCAGTAAATACCCCCGACGATAATCGACGTCTATATGCACAATGGGCCAGCACATATGAATCATCATTTGTTGATGCAAAGCAATACCGATATCCCAAAGCTATCGCCGAAGTTTTCAATGATGTAGCTGGGCAAGTAAAACGAGCGTTAGATATTGGTACAGGCACAGGTTTAACTGGAATGTATGTATCTCGTTTGCGGCCCTCAGTGATCATTGATGGCATGGATATTTCGCCAGAAATGTTAGCGCAGGCAGCGCTAAAAAAACGCGATGATGGTAGCGACGTATATCGCGCGCTATATGAACGGGATTTGACGCTACCCATAAATAATGCCGGTGATCCCTACGAGGCGCTCTTTAGCTCAGGAACCTTTACTCATGGACACTTAGGGCCTGAGTGTTTGCGAAACTTATTGCCACTGCTGGCCCATAACGGTTGGTTAGTTGTTGGCGTTAATAATGAACACTTTGAGGCGCGGGATTTTGCGGGGGAGTTAGCTGCCCTAGTTGCATTAGGAGCTATTGAATCTCCAGAGATTGTAAGCATAGATGTATACGAACCCGGAAGTCTGCACTTTGGAGATCAAGCCCGCATAATTATTACTCGCGCGATTAATTAGCGCCGATGAAGTCCCACTTGTTGCCATAGAAATCCACAAAAACAATTACTTTTCCATACTCTTCAAGGCGCGGTTCATCGATAAAAACTACGCCGGCTGCCTTCATGCGCGCATAGTCGGCATCAAAGCTATCGCTATGTAGAAAGAAAGCAACGCGACCACCTGTTTGATTTCCAAGTCGAGAACGTTGTTCATCGGTAGCGGCTTTAGC
>JANLPM010000084.1:0-3820 GCA_031367265.1 Actinomycetes bacterium | reverse complement strand
GTTACGGTCCTCAATTCCTAAAGGTTAGGGCCCTCAATTCCTAAAGGTTAGGCCCCTCAATTCCTAAAGGTTCTGTTACCCTTTTCCGGTATCGACAGGAAACGAGGCGGACTCCGAATGTTCAAACGAAGACTGCTTGACGTCATAAAAACACGATTTACCGAAGAACCAGTAATAATCCTCGAAGGTGCCCGAGCCGTGGGCAAATCCACGATCTTGCAGGCGATTTCCAAAGACCTCGATGTTCCGATAATTGATTTTGACGATCTGGCAACGCGCAGTGCTGTCTCAAGTGATCCTTCACATTTTGTTGTGGGAGACGAACCCGTCCTGATCGATGAATATCAAAAAATTCCTGAAATTTTAGATGCCATAAAAGCAGAACTGAATAAGGCTACATATCCAGGGCGATATCTTTTGACGGGGTCAGTTAGATCTGAAAAATTGCCGCGCGGAACTCAAGCGTTGACTGGTCGGGTACATCACCTCACTATTCCTCCACTCATGCAGTGTGAAATCGAAGGAAGCAAGATTGATCTACTAAGTGAGATTCTTAAGGACCCCGAAAAGCTCATAGTAAAGAAAAGATCTAAGACGGATCGGCTTAACTATGCCAACAGAGTGACGACGGGTGGGTTTCCCATAGTGCTGAACTCAAAGAACCTCGGTCAGAGGAATCGCTGGCTTAAAGATTACATTAACAAAACCTTAAGCCAAGATGTTCAAGAGATAAGTAGAATTCAACAGAAGGAATTATTGCCACGGCTGCTAACACTTCTCGCCTCACAAAATGCGCAGGTTTTGAATACAGCCAAGATCGCCAGAGAGATCGAACTTAATGCAATAACAACTGATCAATATATTAAGTTGCTTGAATCACTCTTTATCGCCCAACGAATTCCCGCATGGGGCAGGAGACTTAATGCACGCTCCATTCAGAAGCCTAAAATTCAACTTCTTGACTCTGGACTTCTTTCTCACTTAATGCGGCTAACTCCCGAAAAAATAACCGGAAAGAGTGTCGCCGCAGCCACTGAATTTGGACATGCCTTCGAATCGTTTGTAACAAATGAGTTTCTCAGGCTTGCCCAGTTGAGAGATGATTTTATTGCACCAGGACATTGGAGAACACATGATTCTGATGAGGTTGATCTAGTTCTTGAATTTCAAACTGGAGCGATTGTGGGAATTGAAGTTAAGGCTGGCAAAATGTTGTCTGATTCAGATTTTCGAGGACTGAGGAAACTGAAGAATTACGTGGGAAGCGACTTCCATTGCGGAGTTTTGATGTATCAGGGGGAGTTTTCTTATCGTAATACTGACGGATTAATCGCGTTGCCAGCTGATCGTTTATGGCTTGATTAGTACTAAGTGCGGAAGGCTGTACTCAAGGCAAGCTAGGTAAATAGCACAGCTAGTGTCTTGGAGCGATACCTTCTCCTATAAATATAGGTGAGGGCGGTATCGTTGGCCTGTGCGCGTCATTGCTTTAACTGGTGGAATCGGAAGTGGGAAATCACTTGCCGCCGAATACTTCGCCGATCTTGGCGCGTTGGTTATAGATGCCGATCAATTAGCTCGCGCGGCCATTGAGCGGGGTTCGTCGGGTTTTGACGAGGTTATCGCGGTATTTGGAGATTCGATTTTAGTAAATGGCGAAATAGATCGGCGCCTTTTAGGTGAGATAGTTTTTAACAACCCGCAATTAAAAGCTAAATTAGAGGCGATTATTCACCCACGGGTACGCAGTGAGTTTGAAGAGGCCGTGGCCTCATTGGAAGCCGATCAAATCCTGGTCTATGAGATTCCCCTTCTCTTTGAAACCGGTGGCGCTAATCGTTTCGAAACAATCATTACCGTCGAGGCTAATAGGGATGAGCGCATTGCCAGACTTCGCAAAAAAGGCTTACATATATCTGAGATCGAGGCGCGCATCGCTTCACAGGCCACCCGCGAACAGCGGCTCTCTATTGCGCATTTTGTCATTGAAAACAACGGTAGTCAGGATGATTTGCTGCGTAAAGTTGAAAATATTTGGGAGAGATTATCCCTGACTTCTAACTAGAATTGTCCAATGCGCCCGATATCGGATTTACAACGTCGGGTTGAACCATTTCAAGTTGTGAGCGATTTTGTCCCGGCGGGAGATCAGCCCGAAGCAATCGCTGAAATCGCGCGGCGCTTTGAGGCAGGTGAACAAGATGTGGTTTTATTAGGTGCAACAGGAACTGGAAAATCGGCAACAACTGCGTGGCTGATTGAAAAACTGCAGCGGCCAACTTTGGTGTTAGCTCCCAATAAACTGTTAGCTGCCCAGCTGGCCAATGAGTTTCGCGAACTACTGCCTAATAACGCCGTCGAATACTTTGTCTCTTACTATGACTATTACCAACCCGAAGCCTATGTTCCCCAGACCGATACTTTTATTGAAAAAGATTCCAGTGTTAACGATGAAGTCGAGAGGCTACGACACTCGGCAACGAACTCTCTGTTGACAAGGCGCGACGTCATCGTTGTAGCAACCGTCTCCTGCATCTATGGACTGGGCACCCCGCAGGAATATATAGATCGCATGGTTACTTTGCGGGTGGGCGATGAAATTGAGCGAAATGCCCTGCTGCGTCGATTCGTTGATATTCAGTACAAACGCAATGACATGGCCTTTGAACGTGGAACTTTTCGAGTCCGTGGGGATACGATCGAAATCATTCCCATGTATGAAGAGTTAGCTATTCGTATTGAGATGTTTGGCGATGAGATTGAGAAGATTTCGACTTTGCACCCCTTAACTGGGGAAATTCTGCGTGATGAAACGGAAATGTATATTTTCCCCGCCACCCACTATGCCGCGGGACCTGAAACTATTAAACGTGCGATCGGGGATATTGAGGATGAACTTCAGGTTCAGTTAAATCTCTTTGAAAAGCAGGGCAAGTTACTTGAGGCTCAACGAATTCGCATGCGAACCACCTTTGATACCGAGATGATGGAGCAGATCGGCTTTTGCAGTGGAATTGAAAACTACTCAAGACATCTCGATGGAAGAGCTGCAGGATCTGCTCCAAACTGCCTTTTGGATTATTTCCCGGAGGATTTTTTAGTAGTCATCGATGAAAGTCATGTCACTGTGCCACAGCTCGGAGCGATGTATGAAGGTGATGCATCGCGCAAACGTACGCTGGTCGAACATGGTTTTCGTCTTCCCAGCGCGCTTGATAACCGCCCCTTAAAATTTCCTGAGTTCTTAGAGCGCACGGGGCAAAAACTCTACTTATCAGCAACACCAGGTAAGTATGAGATGGCGAAAATCAATGGTGATGTCGTTGAGCAGGTCATTCGCCCAACAGGTTTGGTAGATCCTCAGATTGTCATTAAGCCGATTAAGGGTCAGATCGATGATTTATTGCATGAGATTAGTATCCGTGCCGCAAAAAATGAGCGAGTACTTGTCACAACGTTGACTAAAAAAATGTCCGAGGATTTAACGGATTTCATGCAGGAAAAGGGCGTGCGGGTGCGCTATCTGCATTATGAGGTTGACACATTGCGTCGGGTTGAACTTCTGCGCGAACTTCGTATGGGTGAATACGATGTCTTAATCGGTATTAACTTACTGCGCGAAGGCTTAGATCTACCTGAAGTATCCTTAGTCGCGATTTTAGATGCCGATAAAGAGGGGTTTTTGCGCTCTGCTACCTCGCTCATTCAAACGATTGGTCGGGCGGCACGAAATGTCTCGGGTGAAGTTCATATGTATGCCGATAACATCACTGATTCAATGGCCAAAGCAATTGATGAAACAAATCGCCGTCGTGCAAAG
>JANLPM010000239.1:0-2783 GCA_031367265.1 Actinomycetes bacterium | reverse complement strand
AAGCTCATCAATAACAATTAAATGTGGTTTGCTCATTAATCCTCGTGCGATTGCGCACATCTGCTGCTCACCGCCTGACATGCTGCCAGCGACTTGATTTAATCGTTCACCCAGCCGAGGAAAAACTTCAATAACATGATCTATGCGAGTCTCGCGCGTTCGCCAAGCACCTAACTCTAGATTCTCTCTAACAGTTAAGCCGGGAAATAACCTTCGACCTTCAGGCACATGCGCTATTCCTCTTTCAACAATCTCTTCAATTGAAAGTCCACTTATACTCTTACCTAAGAACTCAATTGAACCTGATTTAATATCGAGCATGCCCGTTATCGCACGCAGTAATGTCGTTTTCCCAGCTCCATTAGGACCAACGAGGGCAACTATCTCTTTTTCCCCAACGACTAAATCAATATCCCAAAGAATTTGTGTTCGGCCATATCCAGTTGCAAGCTTCTTAACTTCTAACATCATTGACTACCTCTCTGGCGCTTGGCATATCGGTGACCTAAATAGGTTTCAATTACTCGTGGATCTGCAAGTACTTCGCGCGGCGCTCCCTGCATTAAAACTTTGCCTTGCGCAAGCACGAGGACCCGATCACTCACTGCCACAATTGCTTTCATAACATGCTCAACAACAATCACAGTCGTACCGCGCGCCTTCAGGGTACGTATTAACTGCAAACTTGGTTCTATCTCGTTTGGACGTAATCCGGCCATGACCTCATCAAGAAGTAGTAACCGAGGTTGTGATGCAAGGGCTTTAGCAAACTCAAGGCGACGAACATCGGCGGTAGAAAGTTCGTTGGGTCTTTTATCTCCAAGTCCAGCTAAACCGACCTCCTCAAGAATTTCATCAGCACCTCGGAGAGCATCAGCGAGTCGATTTGTTCCATGTGGCTTATAAAGAATTCCGACGGCAATGTTTTCGCGAACAGTCATTGAATTAAATGGTTTAACTATTTGAAAAGTTCTGGCAACACCGGCGCGCGCTATCGTCCAGGGGTGTGAACCTGTGACATCTTTTCCATCAATAAAAACCCTTCCTGAGGTAGGTTTTATGTGACCCGTGACAAGGTTAATAAAAGTGCTTTTACCCGCTCCATTAGGTCCAATCACGCCAAGAACTTCGCCGGCAGAAACAGTAAATGAAACATCAGAGACTGCATCTAAAGCCCCAAATCGGCGACCCAGTCCCCGTGTTTCTAAAAGAGGCACGTTACTCATAAGCGGTACTTACGAATGTTGGCTAACAGAGAATAATCCTTGGTCCGGCGACCTTCGCGCAAATAATTTACTGCGCCCTGCGGGATAAGAATTACCGCCACAATAATAATCGCACCAAGAATGAATGTATGAATATTTGTAAAGTGCTCCCTCAGATATTCTGAGATAAACTGTAAACCTAATGCGCCTAATAGCGGTCCGATGACAGTTCCGCTTCCACCAATTACGACCATCATAATCATGAGAACCGTAATCTCAACATCAAAAAGGCGTTCAGGAAAGATTGTTACTTGTTGAAAGACATAACTTGCTCCGACCACGCCAGTCATAAAGGCCGAGAGTGCATATGCCAGCACTTTGCTACGCACGGTGTTGATTCCAACGGCCGCTGCAGCATCTTCATTTTGGTGAATCGCACGTAATCCATAACCAAATTTATTTCTCGAAACTATCGTCCCAACAATTACTGAAAGTATCGCCAGAGTTAAAAATAAAAAGTAGAAGCCGTGATCCCCCAAGTACTGGGTTTTGGCAAACTTTCCCACGATGGGAACGCTAATTCCAGCACCTCCTCCAGTTAAATCTGGCAGATTGATGACCACTTCTCGCATTCCTTCGGCAACGCCGAGCGTGGCAATCGCAAAGTAATGACCCTTCAAACGTAGAAGTGGTGCTCCAATGATCACTGCAAAGACGGAGGCAAATACTCCACTCAATGGAAGTGCCAACCAAAAGCTAAAGTGCCACTTAAGCATCACTACCGCCGTGAAATATCCACCCATTCCGAAAAAAACCACCTGCCCAAATGAGGCATACCCTGTAAATCCGCCGATAATGTTCCAAGCTTGGGAAAGCGCAATGAACATAAATATTGTAGAAACGGCACGTAATTCACCACCAGGTAACGCAGACTCAATTGCGATCGCAATTCCAACGGCCGCAATCGCCACTATCGACGGTACAAAAGTGTGCAGTGAATCTCTTTTAGGTTTCATTGTTTTTAAAGTGCTCATCAGATTTCAACTCGTGCAGCATAGAAGGCCTTACCTACAAGACCATTTGGTCGAAATCCGAGCACTAAAATAAGTACTAAGAAAGCAATTCCATTAACCCACGTGCCTGAAAGGTACTGGCCAGCCCATGCTTGAACTAACCCCATGAGCAAACCGCCAACAAGTGCTCCGTACATGTTTCCAAGTCCACCAAGGACGGCAACAACAAAGGCCATCAATGTAAATTTTCCAGCCTTCGACGGATCAAAAGTTTCAATGGATGCAATCATTGTGCCCGCCATCCCCGCGAGAGCGGCAGAAATCCCGAAAGTCAAGGCATATACGTGTCTAGCTCGGATTCCCATAAGTCGAGCCGCTCCGCGATCCATTCCTGTAGCCATAATGGAAATCCCAGTACGTGTTCGCTTAACAAATGCAACAAGCAGAAGTGTAATCACAATTGCGAGTAGAAATGCCATCAATCGCACTAACGGGATTCGAATATTACCAAACTCAAAGCTATTGCTGCCGTAAGAAGTTTGAATACTTCTGAAGTCTGCGGTAA
>JANLPM010000223.1:0-2369 GCA_031367265.1 Actinomycetes bacterium | reverse complement strand
ACCCATCTTTACCGGCTCTTATATTCGCCGGATGAGGTAATCATGGCTACGGATAGATTAGAAAATATAGTAAGCCTTTCTAAACGACGAGGCTTTGTTTACCCATCATCTGAAATTTATGGCGGACTTCGCGCCTCCTGGGATTACGGTCCGCTGGGCGTGGAACTTAAAAATAATGTCAAACGTCAATGGTGGAAATCCGTTGTCACCGGCCGTGAAGATGTAGTCGGATTAGATTCTTGTGTGATTTTATCTAAAGAGGTTTGGGAGGCATCAGGTCACGTCGCAACTTTTAGCGATCCACTGACTGAGTGCACGGCATGTCATAAACGATATCGGGCCGATCATTTGTTGGAGGCCTATGAGGCCAAACATAAAAAAGAAGCGACATCATTAACAGAGATTAACTGTCCAGCATGTGGCAACAAAGGCCAGTTTACCGAGCCAAAACAATTTAGTGGAATGTTAAAAACTTATCTTGGACCCGTAGAAGATGAATCAGGGTTGGCTTATTTACGTCCCGAAACTGCTCAAGGAATTTTTATTAATTTTGATCAAGTGATGACTACTTCTCGCAAGAAACCTCCATTTGGAATTGGACAGATTGGAAAATCATTTCGTAACGAAATCACTCCAGGTAACTTTATTTTTCGCACACGTGAATTTGAACAGATGGAGATGGAGTTCTTTGTTGTTCCAGGCACGGATGAAGAATGGCACCAATACTGGATTGATACGCGTATGGCTTGGTATGTAGATTTAGGGATTAATCCAGAACGCCTGAGAATCTTTGATCACCCAAAAGAGAAGTTGTCACATTATTCAAAGCGTACCGCCGATATTGAGTACAAATTCGAATTTGCAGGTACTGAATGGGGCGAACTCGAAGGTATAGCTAACCGCACCGATTTTGATTTAAAAGCTCACTCCGCGGCCTCAGGAAAAGAATTGTCATATTTTGATCAGGAAAAGGGGGAGCGTTGGACGCCTTTTGTTATTGAGCCCGCCGCGGGCGTAGATCGTTGCGCGCTAACTTTCCTGATGGATGCTTTTACTGAAGATGAGGCACCAAATAGCAAAGGTGAAATGGAAAAACGCACAGTGTTAAAGCTGGACCAACGGCTGGCGCCAATCAAAGCTGCAGTATTACCGCTTTCACGTAACTCCGATTTATCACCTAAGGCCCGCGATTTAGCTGCCCAGTTACGTAAAAATTGGAGTATTGATTTTGATGATGCAGGAGCGATTGGTCGTCGCTATCGCCGGCAGGATGAAGTCGGTACTCCTTACTGCATCACCATTGACTTTGAAACTCTGGATGATAATGCGGTCACAATTCGGGACCGCGACACAATGGATCAAGTGCGCATCGGTTTAGATCAGGTTCAAGCGTGGTTAACCCCGCGCTTACTAGGGTGCTAAAACCACTTTTACTTCCGCTGGCCAGCGGTGATCTTTTAATTGATCCACCAGTAGTTCTTGCGCCAATGGCCGGAATAACTAACGCGCCGTTTCGGACGCTATGTCGTGAACAAGGAGCCGGACTATTTGTCTCTGAAATGATTACTGCACGTGCACTCATTGAGCGCCGACCAGAAACTCTGCGCATGATAATCCCTGGCACAGATGAATGGCCACGATCGGTGCAGTTATATAGCGTAGATCCAACAACAATGCGCGCAGCCGTAACAATGTTAGGTAAAGAAAATTTAGCCGATCACATTGATATGAATTTCGGTTGCCCTGTTCCTAAGGTAACGCGCAAAGGTGGAGGCGCCGCACTTCCATACAAAAGAAGGTTGTTCTCGCAAATTGTTCAAGCCGCAGTAGAAGCGGCAAAACCCTTTGGAATTCCCGTAACGGTAAAGATGCGCATCGGCATCGATACCGATTACCATACTTATTTAGAGGCTGCTCAAACTGCGGCAGATTTAGGTGTTGCTTGGGTTGCTTTGCATGCCCGCACTGCTGCACAGATGTATGAAGGCAAGGCAGATTGGTCGGCGATTGCGCGACTTGTTGAACACTTAACGCCAAGCGGTGTACCAGTTTTAGGCAACGGCGATATTTGGTCTGGTCGAGATGCAGTCAGAATGGTTAGTGAAACCGGTTGCGCAGGTGTAGTTGTTGGTCGGGGATGTTTGGGACGTCCTTGGCTATTTGCCGATTTAGTTTCTTCATTGCAAGGCGGGGATAAAGTGTTAAGACCTACGCTTCATACTGTGCGTGAAATAATGTTTCGCCATGCACAATTAATCGTTGAGTATTTGGAGTCTGAAAATCGAGGGATGCGTGATATGCGCAAACATATGGCCTGGTATTTAAAAGGCTTTCGCGTGCCACGTGAAATTCGTCATGACTTAGGGATG
>JANLPM010000182.1:0-1703 GCA_031367265.1 Actinomycetes bacterium | reverse complement strand
AGGTCGTTTGATTATTCTGATAATCGATTTAGGGCACCGCCGAGAGATATATAGGACAGTCGACTAACTCTGGATTGAAATCGTTGTTACTGGCAGGCTGGAATCTGCGTCAAATGAGATTGGACTAGGCGCACGGCCGGCTGCGAGCATTAAGGATCCAAGGGCTGCGACCATTGCCCCGTTATCGGTACATAGAGCAGGAGCCGGAATCCGCAGTCGAATTCCCGCTTTTTCGCACCGCACTTGGGCCAGCGCCCGAAGCCTTGAATTAGCCGCCACTCCCCCGGCGATGATGAGTGAATCAATACCAGTGGCTTTGCACGCGGCCAGAGATTTAAGAAGTAATACATCAACGATCGCCTCCTGAAAAGATGCTGCGACATTGGCCTTGGCATAGTCAGGGGTGGCTTCTAAATATCTAGCGACCGCGGTTTTTAAACCAGAGAATGAGAAATCAAATGGGCGGGTGCGCCAATCATTGGCCGTTGTTAACCCGCGTGGAAAATCAATTGCCGTTTCATCTCCATTGTGCGCTAACGCATCAATTGCAGGGCCACCCGGAAAGCCGAGTTTCATAACACGTGCAATTTTATCAAAGGCCTCTCCTGCGGCATCATCCATAGTTGCCCCAAGTTTAATAATTGATCCAGTGATGTCATCGACTTGCAAAAGGGAGGAATGCCCACCACTTACAAGTAAAGCAATTGTTGGAGTCAAAGCTTCTGCGTGAGTGAGAGCGTCAACACTAATGTGCGCGGCCAAGTGATTTAGCGCAAAGATTGGTTTATCTAAGCCAAGTGCCAAGCCAGTTGCCGCACCAACTCCAACTAAGAGTGCGCCAACTAATCCCGGACCTGCAGTAACGGCAACTGCATCGACATCGCTAAGTGAAATTTTGGCGAATTTTAACGCCTGCATAATTGTTGGTTGCATCGCTTCAAGATGTGCGCGACTTGCAATCTCTGGAACAACACCACCAAAACGTGCATGCTCTTCGACGCTCGAGGCAATAACGTTGGCCAATAAACTCCGCCCGCGAACAATTCCGACGGCGGTTTCATCGCACGAAGTTTCGATTCCTAAGATAATTGGCGCACTCATGTTAAATCTTTCCGCATCACTAACGCATCCAGACCACTGCCAAAATAATCCCGACGCACATTCAACTTTTCATAACCCAAAGTTTCGTAAAGACCGATAGCTTCAAAATTCTCTGTTTTAACTTCCAGTATCATGGCGCAAGCATCGCGTACGCCTGCCCATTCGGTTAAAAGCGCCATTAATGTGCGAGCAATGCCTTGCCTGCGATGTTGTGCGATAACTCCGAGCGTCAAAATATCTGCGGCTACTCCAGTACCTGGTGCGAAAACACCTGCATAACCAATAATGGCCTGCACTTCACTTTCTGCTACAACAAAGTGGCGAGTTTCCTGAGCGAACTCTTCTCTATATTGCTGGATCGACCATGGAGAATATGGAAAAAGTTCTGTATCTAATGAAACAAATGTGGGAAGATCCAACGCAGTTGCTGGGCGATAAATAATCATCTAGCGATCCACCTTTGCTACCGCATCGGGATGGCGCAGATAAATTGGTTCCATGATATTTCCTATAAGTGAGACCATTGCTAGCAAATCAGGAAATAGATCGCGATAAATATCAGTGCCCTTTACTGCGGCTGGAAAATTAACTGCAGGTTCACC
>JANLPM010000043.1:0-2724 GCA_031367265.1 Actinomycetes bacterium | reverse complement strand
AGAAGTGCGGCCTTAGCTGCGGCATCGTGGCCTCCCACATCTGCCGTTGGATCAGTTTCGGCATAACCAAGAGTTTGTGCCTCAAGTAAGACATCGGCGAACTCGCGCCCCTCTTCGTGCATCTTGGTCAAAATATAATTAGTTGTCCCGTTAACTATTCCCATGACGCGGGTAATTTGATCCCCAGCTAGTGATTCACGCATTGACCTGATAATCGGAATTGCGCCGGCAACCGCGGCTTCGTAGTACAAATCTACTTTCGCAGCATCGGCGGCATTAAAGAGCTCATGCCCATGCGTTGCAAGCAAAGCTTTATTGGCAGTGATTACCGATTTCTTATTTTTAATAGCCTCTAAAATTAACGTGCGTGCAGGTTCGATTCCACCCAAAACCTCGATGACGATATTAATATCTGGATCTGTAACAATCGAAAGTAAATCAGTTGTGATCATTGACGGCGCGATTCCATCTCGCACAGAATTGGTCCGCACTCCAACTCTTTTCAAGACAAGCAAAGCGCCAGAGCGATCTGAGAGCTCTTGACGGTCGGATTGAAGCAAGCGAGCGACTTGACTGCCGACTACCCCCGCACCCAGCATGCCAATCGAGATTGTTTTCAAACCTGCATCCATGCGGCTTATTCTTTCACAGATGCCGGTTACGACGTTAAATGTCTAATCCCAACAAATCGATCTCGGTCTCACGGCGCACAATCACCCGAGCTTTTCCATTTTTAACTGCAATTACTGGAGGACGCGGAGAGTGATTGTAATTGCTCGCCATACTGCGTCCATAAGCACCCGTTGCTGGAGTAGCTAACAAGTCTCCAGGAGCGATGTCACTCGCCAATGCAATATCTCGGATAAGGATGTCACCAGTTTCGCAGTGTTTGCCTACTAATCGGGTTGGTATTAGTTCACTTGCGCTGCTTCGATTGGCCAAAACGGCTGTGTATTCAGCGCCATATAGGGCGGGCCGAATGTTTTCACTCATTCCACCATCAACAGAGATGTAGCGCCGACTATCTCCATTTTCTAGCACCACATCTTTAATTGTTCCAACTTCATACAGAGTAAACATTGATGGTCCAACAATTGCCCGGCCCGGTTCGATTGAAATAACTGGTACCGATAAATTATTAATGGTGCAGTTAGTAATTACGGCATCTGCGAGAGCTGACATTATGACTTCTGGCGACAATTCTTCATCTCCAGGAAGATAGTGAATTCCATATCCACCGCCCAAATTCAGCTCAGGAAGTTCAACTCCAAATTTATCGCGGTATGCCGCCAGAAGTGAAATTAGACGCTCGGCACTTACTTCAAAAGAATAGGTATCCAAAATCTGGGAACCAATATGGGCGTGGAATCCCCGTAGTTCAATTGAGGGGTGTTTGCCTACCTCTTGAATGGCTTTCCACGCCGCACCACTTGCGATTGAAAAACCAAACTTAACATCTTCATGTGCAGTTGCAATTGATTCATGGGTGTGTGCCTCGATACCTGGAGTTAATCGCAACAAAATTTTTTGGACTTTACCAAATTTATTGGCAGCTGTGCTAACTCGATCGATTTCAATGAGTGAATCAATCACGATTGCTCGCACACCCGCTGAAACTGCTTTTTCGATTTCGGCCACAGATTTATTATTGCCATGGAACTCAATCTTTGCGGGTTCGATACCACCAGCTAAAGCAACTGCGAATTCTCCGCCAGTGCATACATCGATACCAATTCCAATTTCCTTAATCCACCGAGCAACTTCGGTACAGATAAAGGCTTTAGCTGCGTAATACACCGTCCCAGCGTTTTCGCCAAAGACCTGCTTTAAGGCGCGATTCCACGAAATCGCACGGGAGAAAAAATCACTCTCATCCATTATAAAAACTGGAGTTTCAAATTCTTTGGCCAAACTCGATACAGGAATGCCCGAAATTGAAAGTTCGTTTCCAGTCGAAACATTAGCGGACCACATATTTACATCCTCACAGGTGCACTTACACCCAACAGATCTAACCCATTAGCAATGACAATTCTCGTGGCTGAACACAGTAGTAGCCGAGCTGTATGCAATGGGGTTGGATTTTCTTCGCCCATAGGAAGCACGCGGCAATCGGAGTAGAAGCCATGATAGGTACTGGCTAACTCCTCTAAATACCGAGAAATGCGGTGGGGTTGGCGCATCTCTGCGGCAGCGGCAACGACGCGTGGAAACTGTGCCAGCACACCCAGTAATTCATTTTCGCGATCATGGTGGAGTTGTGACGCGTCAAAATCCGCTAAGTCTAGGGAGATTTTTAATTCGGTAGCGTTGCGCAAAACGGCCGCGATGCGCGCATGAGCGTATTGGACGTAGTACACCGGATTCTCATGGGTATTGCGCTTTAACAGGTCAATATCCATCACCATTGGAGTGTCAACGGGATATCTAATCAAGGTATAGCGCGCAGCATCAACCCCAACTTTTTCAACTAACTCTTCGAGGGTAATTATGGTGCCTGCTCGCTTGGAGAGTTTAACTTCCTGACCACCCTCCATAATCTTTACTAACTGGCCGATTAAAACATGAATGTTGTACTCAGGATCATCGCCGGCGCATGCCGCGGTAGCTTTTAACCGACCTACATAGCCATGGTGGTCAGCGCCTAACATGTAAATGCAGATATCAAAACCGCGTTCGCGTTTGTTAATGTAGTAAGCGGTATCGGATGAAAAATAGGTAAGT
>JANLPM010000032.1:0-3233 GCA_031367265.1 Actinomycetes bacterium | reverse complement strand
AAGTTTTATGCAAATGCCGTGGCCATCGTTGGTTGCGAAGCGGTAGCAACCAAGACGGTTGCACCATTTCTCGCAGTTTGCATGTGGAAACCAGACAAGGCTGGGCTCAATGGACTTTCAGGCAGCTTTACACCAACTGATTTAGCGGCATTTACGGTCATTGATTCAGCCGTGTTGAATGTAAAAGTTGGAGTGCCTATTCAAACTACCGGGGCATCAAGTGGAACATCTCCAATTCAAATTTTTGTGGATACTATTCTTACAACTGGATCTAAAGGCCCAATTGCTCCACGATTTAATGGCTGCGCCGTAATGAACGAATTTTTACTAGGCCAGAATATCCTCTTTCGCGTCTATGCAAATAACGCTGATCAAGGAAATGCGGTGATGGATCCAACCAACACTGCGAAAGCTTACGTTGAGATTGCTGGAGTTAAAGATCCGATTCAAATGGTTTACCGAAATCACAGCGGGGTTGCATTCTGGAGCGGATTGCTGCGCACCGGTACAGATCCAAGTCTTTACAGCACTCTAGGCACCATTGTTTACAAGGTTGTTATTACCGCAAAAGATACAACGAGTGTCAAGGTTTTATCAACCAAACTTGTTGCAAAGAAAATTGATGGCAAGCGAGTAATCGGCGAAGATGGACGATTTGTTTACGAGCGCATCAGCTATTACCGCACTGTTCAAATGTCACCAGCATTAAAGGGATCAACTGGAACTTACTATCCAGATTGGGCTCCAACCTCAAAACTTACATTGTTTGCGGTTCCTGCAACTCAGTAATAACTTAGAAATTAAATGGACCGGAGTTCGCTCCGGAACATTTATCCAAACTGATAATCATGAAATTAACTACTAATAAATGGAGAGAAAAATGAAGAGAAATATTAGGCGATTACTAATCGCCGTTACAGCGCTCTCAATGATTTCAACTTTGAATTCGTATACAGCCCAAGGCGCAGACACGGTTACTACCGTCTTAAAAGCCCCGAAAGAGATTGTTGGAATCCCTGCCCTTCCTTTCACTGGTTTGAAGTCAGCTGCTTTTACGACACCAACTAATGCTCCCGGATCTCTGGCAATTACGCCGCAAACCGCACTTGTGGGTGGCGATATGAGCATCACGGGAAAATCTTTACCAGCTAATACGCCGGTACAGCTCGTATGGGGAACGACGGAGAATGCAACTTGGGCCGTTGAAGTTACCCCAGCGACTGTTAACTACTTGGGAGTCAATTTTACGACAACACCGTTTTTCGTTGATATCGCGACCATCACAACCGATGCTCAAGGTGCCTTCAGCTATAAGACTACGACTCCATCTGATTTTGGTGGAACTCACGATATTTATGCAGTTGTAGGTGGAGCTGCCGCAGGCAAAGGCGGAATGCAAATTGGTCGAACTTTCACAATGTCACCAAAAGCTGGGCCAGTAGGAACCCAATTCACAATTACCTATACAGGCCTTGGACCTAAGCTCTATGGCTCTGGAGGCGCACTCATTTATGACAATAAATATGTTGGTGAATTACAAGGTCGTTGGACTCGCGGTACTGCGAAAGCAATTGTGACTGCAACAGGTAAAGTAGGAAAACACTATGTCACCGCAAATGCTGCTATTAGTTTTTCATACTTGAACATACTTCAATCACCAGATCCCTTTGGTACACCAGGAACTGAGATATTCACAATTACTAGAGATAAGGGCGCTTTTAAACCAATCATTACTTACCCAGCGCTTTTAACCCCTACTGTAGATCAGAAGGCGGGAATAGGTATTTCAACCAGTGCTTTTGATAGTGATTCAAAGGCAGTTGCGACGCTCTCAGTTAATCGTGGCGTAGGCGAAAGTAAAACAACTATTAAAGTAACTGGACTTTCAACGAGCGGAACTCACAACTTAGTCTGGTCTACTGTCGTTGGTAATCGATTCAACTGTGCATCTGGCACATGCTGGGTTTATAGTCCGATTCCACTGGCCACAGCTGATGCAGTTAATGGGGTTCTCGAAAAGGAAATTACCATTCCAAGTCACCTTGGTGGTTGGCATTCAATTCAAGTTATGTCTGGGGATAAAATTGAAGCCCAAATTTCTTACTATGTTCAACAGAGCATCGTAGAGTTCAAGGACAGCAAAGGTAAGGTAGTTTCTTATGGAACTGCAGCCTGGGATGGCTCTGGTTCCGTCGAAGCTTTTGCTAAAGGTGGTGCAGGTGAAGGTAAGACTGCATTTAAGGAGGGGGAAGAGTTCACTATTAGCGTCAGAGGCGTTGGTTGGACTCAGATGGATAACACGTTAGCGGTTTCGTATGACAACGCCCATATCGGTTATGGCTGCGGTTTCAACTCAAATGGTTTCGTGGTCTTTAGATTACGTGCAACCGGTGGGCCAGGAACTCATATTATTAACTTGCGTCCGCTTCTTTATACTCAACAACCATCCTTTGCTAATGCTCAATTTGGAATGGTTCCATTCCTAACTTGGGATAGTGATTTCCCAGGTCTTGCCCTTGGATATCAAATCCCTATGTACACATTCGCAATTACTATTACAAAGTAACGCAGAGTTAAGCGGCTAAAGCCTCACTTCTGGTTGATCCAGAGGCGAGGCTTTAGTTTTTAATACATGGGCCAAGGATGCGGGTAACCACCAATTCCATCGACCCAGCAGAATCATGGCACTTGGCAGTAGTAGGCCGCGAATAATAGTTGCATCAATGAGAACACCAACTCCAAGACCTATACCTAACTGCTGTAATCCGGCAAAGTGGCCCGTTACAAAACCAGATATCGCACAAACAAAGATTATTGCCGCTGCACTTACCACTCCGCCCGTATGTGCAATACCTTCAATGATGGACTTGCTATTGCTTGCGCCTCGATCTCGCGCCTCTCGCATTCTAGATACGAGAAAGATTTCATAATCCATTGATAGCCCAAAGAGAATTGCACCGAGAAAGATAAGCGCCCAGGCTTCCATTTGATCTAGGCGATAGGTGTGTAGAAAAGATGATGCAAAACCAAAATGAAAGACGGCAACTAAGGCCGAAAAGGCGACGGCGAGCGAGATTAGATCTAGGAGAATCGCTTTTATTGGCAGGATGACAGAGCGAAATGCGCGCGCCAAGAATATGTAAGTGAAAAAAAACACTAGCAGAATTACCCAAGGTAGAGAGTTAAGAATTGCCCTGATGAGATCCACGCCTTGAGCGGGAGCACCACCTAAG
>JANLPM010000030.1:0-7699 GCA_031367265.1 Actinomycetes bacterium | reverse complement strand
GATGAGAACGAAGTTCCTACTTCATATACATCTTCAACTCCTGCGGCAGCAACTAACCGTCCAGCAATTAAAGCGCCAGGTGGCGGCACGGGTCGTCGTAAAGAGGCCGTTGCGCGCGTGCGTTTAATTCCAGGCACAGGTAAATGGGTTGTTAACGGTAAGACCTTAGAGAATTACTTTCCAAACAAAGTTCACCAACAGTCAGTTTCAGAACCATTTCGCACAGTGGGCGCCGAAAACCAGTACGACGTTTTCGCGCGCATCAATGGTGGCGGCGTTTCTGGTCAAGCTGGCGCGTTGCGCCTTGGTGTTGCACGTTCACTTAATCAAATAGACGAAGAGGCGAATCGCCCAGCGCTCAAGAAAGCTGGATTTTTATCGCGTGATGCACGTGTTATCGAGCGCAAGAAGTACGGCCTTAAAAAAGCACGTAAGCGTTCTCAATACAGCAAGCGCTAATCCACGTCTCATAGAGGAGTTCCAATGGCACTCTTTGGTACCGATGGAATTCGTGGCATAGCAAATACCGAACTCACTGCAGAAATAGCACTTGATGTCTCCGTTGCAGCTGCTCACATTTTAGTTGAGAGTTCATCAAATAGAGATCACCGCCCTACGGCAATCGTTGGTCAAGATTCGCGCGCATCAGGAGAGTTTTTAGAGGCGGCCGTTGTTGCAGGCTTAACAAGTGCGGGAATCAACGTTTATCGCGTCGGTGTTTTACCAACACCTGCGATTGCGCATTTAGTTGCCGAATCCGGCGCCGATCTTGGTGTCATGATTAGCGCATCGCATAATCCAATGCCCGATAATGGGATCAAATTATTTGCTCGTGGCGGCGGAAAGTTAGCTGATGCCATTGAAGCGCGTATCGAAGCGCGAATGGGTGAGGACTGGCATCGGCCAACGGGTCGCGGGGTAGGTCGTGCAATTATCGATGACACAGCCACCGAGCGTTACCTCAAGCATTTATCGGCATCGGTTGAAACACCGTTAAAAGGATTGAAAATAGTCGTCGACTGCGCACATGGAGCATCATCCTTTACTGCACCCGAGGCCTATCGCCGCGCAGGAGCCGAAGTCATCGCAATCTTTAATCAACCCGATGGCTGGAATATTAATGAAGATTGTGGTTCTACACATTTGCACCAACTGCGTGCCGCCGTTTTAAAAGAAGGCGCTGATGTTGGAATTGCGCACGATGGTGATGCCGATAGATGTTTAGCAATCGATGCAGTCGGTAATGAAATCGATGGTGATCATATATTGACGATTCTGGCCCGTGGCTTCAAAGCCCGGGGAAAGTTAGCGGGAAATACCGTGGTTGCAACAGTTATGAGTAATTTGGGATTCATGCACGCAATGAGAGAGTCTGGAATTGAAGTTGTAACGGCTCCTGTGGGCGATCGATATGTTTTAGAAAATATGATTGCGAATGGTTATTCATTAGGTGGCGAACAATCGGGCCATGTAATTATGCGCGATCTGGCCAACACGGGTGATGGAATTTTGACTGCGCTGCAATTGCTTCAAGAAATTGTTCGCACTGAAAAGACTCTGCAAGAACTTGCTGCAACAATGGTGCGATTTCCACAAGTGCTAATTAATGTCAAAGATGTGAACAAAGAAAATCTCGATGAATCGTCGGCTATTTCTGCCGCGGTGCACATTGCTAATGTTCGACTTGGAGATAGCGGGCGGGTATTACTTCGAGCATCCGGTACTGAATCACTTGTTCGAGTAATGGTGGAGGCGGCCAGTGATAGCCTTGCCCAAGAAGTTGCCAGATCACTTGCAGATTTAGTCAAAACCGAATTGGGGTAAAGATAGATGTGCGGAATTGTGGGTTACACGGGGCCACAATCTGCCTCGGTTCCACTTATTGAAGGTCTGCGACGGTTAGAGTATCGAGGTTATGATTCGGCAGGTATCGCACTAGGTACTCCAGGCAGACTTTTTGTGGAAAAGAAAGCCGGCAAACTCGTCAATTTAGAAAACTCACTTGATGCATCTCTCCCGATTGTTCACTCTGGAATCGGTCACACCCGTTGGGCCACGCATGGTGGTCCAACCGATCGCAACGCTCACCCCCACGTTGATAACGAGGGCAAGCTAGCTGTAATTCACAATGGGATTATTGAAAATTACTCCGAACTCCGTAAAGATCTCGAACTACGCGGACATATTTTCTCCTCGGAAACCGATACCGAATCAGTTGCGCACTTACTGAGCGACCTTCGCAAGGAGCATGATGGCGACTTATCTGCAGCGATGCGAGACGCGGTAAAATCACTTCGCGGCTCCTTTACGCTCGTCGCAATTCACGCAGATGCCCCAGATGTAGTTGTTGGTGTTCGCCGTAACTCTCCACTCGTCGTAGGTTTAGGTATCGGAGAAAATTTCTTGGCCTCGGATGTCGCCGCATTCATCGACTACACCAAGCGGGCAATTGAACTTGGCCAAGATGAAGTTGTCACGATTACGCCCACATCAGTTGAAATTACCGACCTTGAAGGCCTGCGAATTCAACCTAAAGAGTATGAGATTTCGTGGGATGCTGCCGCCGCGCAAAAGGGCGGATTTACACACTTCATGCTTAAAGAGATTTATGAACAGCCTAAAGCAGTTGCCGATACTTTGATTGGTCGACTAAGTGATAACAAACAGATAGTTTTAGATGAACTTCACATGAGTATCGATGAGATTCGCGCTTTGACGAAAATAACTGTTATTGCATGTGGCACGGCTTATCACGCGGGAATGGTCGCAAAATATGCAGTTGAAAAATGGGCCAAAATTCCAGTAGAAGTCGAAATTGCCAGTGAGTATCGTTACCGTGATCCGATTATTGACAAGAATACTTTGGTGATTGCAATTTCCCAATCGGGCGAAACCATGGATACGTTAATGGCGGTGCGTCACGCGAAGGCGTCTGGAGCTCGAGTTTTAACTATTTGTAATACCAATGCATCGACAATTCCACGCGAGTCCGATGCAGTTCTATACACTCATGCAGGACCAGAAATCGCCGTGGCATCAACGAAGGCGCTTTTAACCCAGATGATTGCCGTCTATTTAATCGGCCTACACCTTGCCCAAGTAAATGGCGAACTTGATGACAACCAAGTTGAAGTTTTGTACAACGAACTTTTAGAGCTTCCAAGAAAGATCGAGCAAATTCTCGAGACCGTCGAACCATTGCGAGAGTTGACTCGTAGCTTTGCCGAGAACAATATTGTTTTATTTTTAGGTCGAAATATTGGTTATCCAGTCGCCCTTGAAGGCGCCCTTAAATTAAAAGAGCTGGCATATATTCACGCCGAAGGTTTTGCTGGTGGCGAATTAAAACATGGTCCAATCGCGCTCATTGACAAGGGAACACCAGTAATTGCGATTTTGCCCGCGGGTCACGAACATGCATTAGATGAAAAAATGCTGAGCAATATTCAAGAGGTTAAGGCACGCGGTGCTCGCGTCATAGTCATTGCAGAAGATGGTGCACATGTGGAAGGCGCCGAACACATTATTCGAATTCCAGTAGTTCCGGCGCTATTTCAGCCCGTACTCGCAACGGTTCCGCTACAAATCTTCGCCTATGAAATGGCAGTGGCCCGCGGCAATGATGTTGATCAGCCACGAAATCTGGCCAAATCCGTTACGGTTGAATAAATGCGCGAAGCTCAGATGTTTCGTGCACTTCGTTGGTCCCTACTTCTATTTTTGGGATTTCTGGCGGTAACTCAACAAGTTATAAGTAATGGCCCACTCGTTAACTTCGATAATAATGTAAACCGCAGGCACGCTCCACATTTTTATGGTTTCTCTGGCTTCATATTAAGGCGCTTAGATGATCTAGGACTCCGGTCCTTAACCGCCACGGTCCTACTTTTAGCGGCGTTGTATATAGCGCGCAAGTTTAAAACCTGGCGGCCACTGAATTTGGCAGTCTTATCTCTCTTAGCTCTCAATATTGTCGTAGGTATTTTTAAAATCTTTTTAGGACGTACAAAGCCGCGCGACGGTTTTGATTTATTGCATGCCGGGGGAATGTCTTATCCAAGTGGACATGCATCTAACGCAGTTCTATCGTGGGGTGTACTGGCTTATTTAATTTATCGTTATGCACGTGTTGATAGATATCAGGGTCGCCTAGCAACTTCTGGTGTTGTAATAATTTCATTTACTGTTTGTGTCGTCTCACTCATTCGCCACACACATTGGTTCTCTGACTTATTGGGCGGCCTGTTTATAGTTAGTGCATTATTAGTCGCAGTCATTGCAATTGATCGATACGTTCCATCTAAGAGCCAACTGCACTAGACTTCGGCGCATGATTGATGGAATCGGCATTGATGTCGTTGATATTGAGCGCTTCAAAGCCTCACTTGATAGAACTCCCGGTTTACTTGAAAAGCTTTTTACACCGAGTGAGCGCGTCAAACCCCTTGCCTCTCTAGCTGCGCGTTTTGCAGCCAAGGAAGCTCTGGCCAAAGCCCTTAGTACAAAAAAAGGCTTAGCGTGGCATGAAGCTGAAGTAATAAACTTGGAAAATGGCAAGCCCGCATTTCTTTTTCGAGGTGTGCTGGCACAGTTAGTAGCTGGCGCAAATGTTCATCTTTCTCTCTCACACGACGCTGGAATTGCCTCGGCCATGGTCGTTGTGGAACGCACGTAATGGAACACCGCGCAGAGGCTCGAATCGATGTTAACTCAATTGCAACGAATATTTCTCGATTAAAGCAGTTGAGCGGAAGCGAGTTTTTAGCTGTAGTAAAGGCTGATGCTTATGGACATGGATTAATCGAAATTGGTTTAGTTGCTGAAAATAACGGTGCGGGTTGGTTAGGTGTGGCACTTCTCGAAGAGGCGATTTCACTGAGGAGACATGGAGTGCGAATTCCAATTTTGGCTTGGTTGCTTCCCCCAGGTTCGGATTTTAGGGCGGCGCATACCCACGATATAGATGTGGCTGTTTCCTCTATTTCGGCCTTTAATGAGATATCTGCTCTTAATTCAAAGGCGCGTATCCATATCGAAGTCGATACAGGTATGGGTCGCGGTGGATTCTTAGATGAGTGGGACGAGTTTCTACAGTTAGATTTTTCGAAAGTAGAAGTTGTTGGAGTTTTTTCTCACTTTGCTCGGGCCGATGAACCTAAAGCCCAGCAAAATTCCGACCAACTCACACGCTTTAGTGCGATGGTGGCGGATTTAGCCGCGATTGGAATTAATCCTCGAGTTAAGCACATCGCTAACTCTGCGGCGGCGTTGACAAATAACGCTGCGGCTTTAGATTTAGTACGCATTGGAATTGCTATGTATGGGTTGTCTCCTGATGTAATCACTATGGGGGATAGTAAGAGCTTAGGCATCAATCCCGCCATGCAACTGCGAGCCAAACTTCACCTGGTTAAGAAAGTACCTGCAGGCTCCCCGATTGGTTACGGGGCAATAGCAACTACCCAAATCGATACAATCCTTGGAATCGTTGCAATGGGTTATGCCGATGGAATTCCACGCATTTCTGCGGGGGCAGGCGTGTTTGCAAATGGTAAACGTGCGCCGATAATTGGGCGAGTGTCGATGGATCAATTTGTAGTTGACTTAGGACCAGATTCAACAAGTTCATCAGGGGATTGGGTAGTTATTTTCGGAGATGGTTCTCGTGGTGAGTACACAGCCGATGATTGGGGTCGAGCTTCGTCATCGATTAACTATGAAATAACCACACGGCTTGGTCCGCGGGTACCTAGAATTTATGCACCTCATGTCTACTAATAAAGCTGCGCTGCGAGTCGAGGGAGTATCCATCTCCTTCGGAGGGCTGCATGCACTTAAAGATGTCTATTTCGAAATTGGTAAAAATGAAGTTGTTGGATTGATTGGCCCAAACGGGGCTGGAAAGACAACGTTATTTAATGCACTTTGTGGCCTAGTTACTCCCGATTCTGGAAGTTTTTTCCTTGATGGCACAAAGCAAGATTTTCCCCGCCCGTACAACTTAGTAGATCTTGGCATTGCTCGTACTTTGCAAAGTGTTGGATTGTTTAGTGGATTAACAGTTCTTGAAAACGTCATGATTGGCGCTCAACATTTGGCGCGAACTGGGTTAATCTCCGCAGCATTTGCACGAAATACTAAAGATGAGAAACGAATAAGTGAAAAGGCGCGCATTGCTCTTGAGCGAGTTTATGCCGGGGATTTAGCAGGGCGACGGGCTGAGACTCTTTCCTATCCAGATACAAAACGTGTCGCGATTGCGCGAGCTTTAGTAAGTGAGCCAACGATTTTGTTGTTGGATGAGCCAGCTAGTGGTTTGGGCGCCCAAGATATTGAATGGATGAATTCTTTGATTCGTAATTTAAGTGCGCACATGTCTGTGCTCTTAGTCGAACATCACATGGATGTAATCATGAGCGTTTGCAGCAAGTTATATGTTCTTAACTTTGGAGAAGTCATTGCAAGTGGAGATGCAGAGACTGTCCGCAGAGACCCCGCCGTAATGGCTGCATACTTAGGAACGGGAAAATCATGACTCTGGCTGTTTCTGACTTGACGGTACATCACGGTGCAATTCGTGCACTTAATGGTGTGTCATTCACCCTGGCTAAAGGCGAACTTGGCGCAATAATCGGTGCAAACGGCGCCGGGAAAACAACTTTATTGCGCACTTTGTCGGGATTAAATAAGTCAACTAGCGGGAGCGCGACGTGGAATTCAGTGAATCTCCTCCAAAGCCGACCCGAACAGTTAGTTCGACAGGGAATTTCACATGTATCTGAAGGTAAAACAATAATCCCCGAGTTAACAGTTGTCGAAAACTTAGAGCTTGGTGCAATTTGGCGCCGCAACAAAAAGGAGAGCACTGCTAGCAAAGAGGAGGTGATTGCTCTCTTTCCGCGCTTAGGTGAGCGGCTGACACAACGTGCCGATACGTTATCCGGAGGTGAGCGGCAAATGTTGGCAATTGGTCGAGCATTAATGTCCAAGCCTCAACTTTTGCTTTTGGATGAACCATCCCTTGGGTTAGCCCCATTAGTTATTGAGCAAATTTTTCAAACAATCAGAAATTTAGCAACCTCAATGGGTCTTACCGTTGTGCTAGTTGAGCAAAATGCACTTGGAGCGTTGAAAATTGCCGATACTGGCATTGTTCTTAACTTAGGTAGCGTCGCTATATCTGGTACCGCCTCTTCGTTAATCGCCGATCCGCAAGTTCGTGCGGCTTACCTGGGGTATTGAAAATGTTTCAATTAATTAATACTGTTTTGATTGGCATTACCGCTGGGTCAATATATGCATTGATGGCGATGGCGATGGTTTTAGTATGGCGCAGTACCCGAGTAATCAACTTTGCTCAGGCCGGCATGGCCTTACTCTCCACTTACTTTGGTTATGAAGCTATGGTGCATCTGCACTCATTCTGGATTGCACTTCCAGTTGCAATGGTGGGTGGTGCTTTATTTTCGGCACTAATCGAATTAGTTTTTATGCGCATACTTGTTAAACGAAGTTCGAATGGTCCTATCGCATCCGTTGCCCCGATTATCGCGACTTTAGGACTTTTAGGTGTCATTCGTGCCGCTACCGCTTCGATTTGGGGAGGACAAGACGTTCGTATCATCAGCCCTATCTCTAATTTTGGTTACTCCCTTGGAACTCAAGTTCTAGTTTTTTCACCCTTAAAGCTACTCATTCT
>JANLPM010000022.1:0-2832 GCA_031367265.1 Actinomycetes bacterium | reverse complement strand
ACCAATTTTGCATCTAGCGCTCCACTTATTTGTATCGAAGTAGGTGATTGACGAATTGGTTTTACTCCATGATCTACGGCTACCCAAAATTGAATTCCGTCAATGCTTAACTGATCACGCAGGATGTGTTCAAAGAGGTTGGGGTCATAAATCTGACCTTTACCGTGGGAAATCCGAGTGTAGAGCCGCTCACCTGTGGGAGTGGTAAATACATATCGATGGTGGTCACCTTTTTTCTTTCCTGATTTTTTATCTTTATCTTCCCATCCTTCAACTTGGACAAAACAAATAAACTCTTGGAAAGTTGGAAGACGCATCAATCATCGCCAAATAGAAAAACACGCATCTCGTCATCGTTGCTAAGCAAGACAAGATTGACGACATCCCATCTGTTTTTATGGTTTGGGTAATCCCGCAGTTCCTCAATCCAGGTCTTGGCGTAATCCCTTAAAGAATCGATTAAATCTTGCCCTGCGGCATCAAAACTCTCACCTTGTCCGCTAACTGGTAACCCATCTAGCCACATACTTACCGCCCCATCGGATGAGAACCGAACTTGAGGTTGTAATAGACACAGGGCTTGTAAAGCTTTTTTTAGATGATCTTGGCGAATTACTGCCACCGGCACATCATTTTCTCGAGTTATGCCAACTGCCAAGTTTCGCTCTGCCGTGTTATAGATCTCGCTTATTGCACTTCGCGCTGCCGAAATAGATCGGTACTCCAATAATTGCTCCATGGATGTGACTGTACTGTATGTACATCATGTACACAACGTGCCGATCGCAATCCTCGCCAATTCAAGAAAGCGGTGATTAGGTCTCTGCCTCACAAAAGGCAGGGGGAAACTTCACGGCGTGTCGCTCTCAATTCTTGGTCTGATTCTCAGAAGTAGGAGTACAAGGGCCGTTTTGACTCTTTGAGCGTGGCTGGGTTACCCTTCTCGTCTGCTCTTTCATAGGGCTTTATTGCTTGCGCGTGTAAAAAGTTGAAAAACTATTTGCATTACCAATGCGAAAAGGGTGCAACACACCCGACCGCGTGGGTCGGCAATTGAGCGTGAATAAAGATCAGTAACGAAGATATGAATGGAGATGAAGTGCCAACAATTCAACAGCTAGTTCGTCGTGGTCGCGAAGAAAAGACTACGAAGACAAGCACACCTGCGCTTAAGGGCTCACCACAACGACGCGGAGTTTGTACCCGCGTTTACACAACGACCCCTAAGAAACCAAACTCTGCACTACGCAAAGTTGCACGTGTACGACTTACCAGTGGCATGGAAATCACTGCATATATTCCTGGCGAAGGTCACAACTTACAAGAGCACTCCATTGTTCTAGTTCGTGGTGGTCGTGTTAAAGATCTACCAGGTGTTCGTTACAAGATCATTCGCGGATCACTAGATACACAAGGTGTAAAGAACCGTAAGCAGTCACGCTCTCGCTACGGTACTAAGAGAGAGAAGAAGGCTTCCTAATGCCACGTAAAGGTCCTGTAGTAAAAGCTGCCGTTGTTGCTGATCCTGTTTACAACTCACCAGTTGTAACTGCACTCATCAACCGCGTACTCCTTCATGGCAAGCGTTCAACCGCTGAATCAATTGTTTATAACGCTCTAGAAGGTTGCCGCGCAAAGAATCAAGTTGATCCAGTAATTACGCTCAAGCGCGCACTAGATAACATCAAGCCAACAGTTGAAGTTCGCTCACGTCGTGTTGGCGGAGCTACTTACCAAGTACCAGTTGAAGTCAAAGCTGGACGTTCAACGACTTTGGCACTTCGCTGGTTAATTGATTACTCACGTTCACGTCGTGAAAAATCAATGTCAGAGCGCTTAATGAATGAACTTATCGATGCCAGCAATGGTCTTGGCGCTGCTGTAAAGCGTCGCGAAGATACGCACAAAATGGCCGAAGCTAATAAGGCCTTTGCACATTACCGCTGGTAAAACGGCTACGGCCGGTTAGCTAAAGAAATTTCGCTAACCGTCTTAAGGCAAAGAGAACGTCAGATACGGTTTAGAGAACGTCAGATTTAGTCCAAGTAATACAAACAGAAAAAGAAGAGGAATATAAGTGTCAGCAGTAGAAAATATCGATCTAGCTACGGTTCGCAATATCGGAATCATGGCTCACATCGACGCGGGCAAAACCACGACTACTGAGCGCATCCTTTTCTACACTGGAATTAATTACAAAATTGGTGAAGTGCACGAAGGTGCAGCAACCATGGACTGGATGGAGCAAGAGCAAGAGCGCGGAATCACAATTACATCTGCAGCTACAACGTGCATGTGGCACGACCATCTCATTAACATTATTGATACGCCGGGCCACGTTGACTTCACTATTGAGGTAGAGCGCTCGCTGCGTGTTCTAGATGGCGCAGTTGCAGTCTTTGATGGCGTTGCCGGTGTTGAGCCACAGTCAGAGACTGTTTGGCGGCAAGCCGATCGCTACTCTGTTCCACGTATTTGTTTTGTAAATAAGTTGGACCGCACCGGTGCATCTTTCGATAAGTGCGTTGCGATGATTAAAGATCGACTTAATGCGGTTGCCTTAGTTCTGCAGATTCCAATCGGTATCGAAGGAGATTTCCTCGGAGTCGTTGACTTAATCTCAATGAAGGCACTTACTTGGCGCGGCGAAACTCAAAAGGGTGATGATTACGCAGTTGAGGATATCCCAGCTGATCTGCTTGAAAAAGCTAAGCAAGCACGCCATGACATGATTGAAACTCTTTCGGAAAATGATGATCTTTGCATGGAGAAGTATTTAGAAGGCGTCGAATTGACCGAAGCTGAAATCATCGCCGGTATTCGCCGCGCAAC
>JANLPM010000014.1:0-5836 GCA_031367265.1 Actinomycetes bacterium | reverse complement strand
CTGCTAATTTATGCAGCCATCACAGGGGAGAATAATTATCGAATCCGCGCAGAAGCCGCCCTGGCAAAGATCACGCCGTTGATTGGGCGTGCACCGCGCGCTATTGGCTGGGGTTTAGTGGCGGCGACCGCCTTGCTCGATGGACCGATACAGGTAGCAATTATTGGACCAGCCGGTGTGGGCACCGATGAATTGTGGAATCGCGCTTGGAAGAGCACCGCACCTGGCGCCGTCATTGCCCGCAGTGCACCGAACGTAAACTCAACGGTCGGACTGCTTAAAAATCGTGCCATGATAAGTAATCAACCCACCGCTTATGTTTGCCGTGGTTTTGTCTGTGATTTACCCACCACTGATCCAAATGAATTAACCCAGAAGTTACGAAAGTAGGAAGAGTTCTGTTCTCTAAAAAAATACGCACCAATGGTTTTTTACCAATAGTGCGTATTTCCCAACTTCAAGAGTTAGTTACTTGTAGTAGCGGGGGCAGGATTTGAACCTACGACCTCTGGGTTATGAGCCCAGCGAGCTACCGAGCTGCTCCACCCCGCGTCGGTGAGCGCAATCTTAGGCGTTTAAATAGGTAAAGACCAAATCCTTATTTCTTTGTTTGTGCAGCTATCGCCGATGCAATTGCGGATTTCAATCGATCTTGTGCGCGACCGTAAGCTGCGAAATCTCCTTTTGCCAAAGCGGCTTGACCGTCGGCGAGTGCTTGCTTAGCGCTAGCCAGTGCACTTGCGAGTGAGTTATTTGTGGTGCCGGGAGTTGGTGTTGTACCTCCTGGTGGTGAAGTTGTTCCGGAATTACCACCGAATACTTGATCGAGTGCTCCCTTTAAAGTGTCGTCATAACCGATTTGATCACCGAATGAGACGAGCACTTTTTGTAGTAGCGGATATGCAGCGGCATTTGATGTTGCGCGAACATAAACAGGTTGAACATATAACAAGCCACCACCAACTGGAAGTGTTAAGAGATTTCCCAGAACAACATCAGAGCCACCTTGTCGAAGAAGTGATAAAGAGTTCGCAACTTCTGGCTTTGCTTCAAAGTTTGAGGCAACTTGTGATGGTCCAGCAACGTTTGTACTTCGAGGAAGTTGCAATAAGGTTATCTTGCCGTAATTTGGTCCAGCATCAGAGTTAACGACGGCAAAGGCTGATAAGTTTTCACGGCCACCACGTGGAACAAATGGCGTTGTCATTGCAAACTCTGGCTTAGTCTCACCAGGCATTTGCAGAGTTAAATAATATGGAGGCTGGGCACTTGCATTAGCACCAAATGTCGATGGATCGCGCGGCACGCGCCAGAAATCCTGTCCGCCATAAAACGCAGCTGCGGTCTTTACGTGATAAGCCGAAAGAATTTCACGCTGAACGCGGAACAAATCCTCGGGGTAGCGGATGTGTGACATGAGATCGGCTGAAATCTTCGATTTCGGGGTGATTGTGCCTGGAAATGCCTTACTCCACGTACTTAGAACTGGATCTTTGGCATCCCACTGGTACAAAGTGACTGTTCCATCATATGCATCAACGGTTGCCTTAACTGAGTTACGTATGTAATTAATGTTTTGATTTCCCTGCGCAGTAACCGCAGTTGAGTTGGCCGTTAAGGCATCCGATGTGGCGCTAGAAAGTGAAGTCTGCTTTGAGTATGGATATCCCGCACTGGTTGTATAGCCATCGATAATCCACAAAACTTTGCCATCTACTAACGCTGGATATGGATCTCCATCCAGAGTCAACCATGGGGCGACCTTTGCAACACGATCGCGGGGATTGCGCTCGAAGAGAATTTTTGAATCCTTATTAATTAAGGACGAGAGAAGGATGCGTTGTTCTTGATACTTCAGGGCAAAGACTAATTTATTGACGAGTGAACCAACTGGCACTCCACCGGTTCCTGTGTACGTGAAGTTCTTTTGACCGTTAGCCGATGAGTCATCGGGATAATCGAACTCAACCGGGGAGTTGGTTTTGACTCCACCGATAATCGAATAGTCAGGAACGTTCTCACCAAAATAGATTCGTGGCTCAAAATTACCTAAACCTTTGGTCGGTGGAAGATCTCCAACAGCAAAAGATGGTTTTCCATCGGCATCGCGCGTATTTCCAAAGGCTGCCACAAAACCAAATCCGTGGGTGTAGACCAAGTGATCATTGATCCAGTTACGTGATGGATTACCTGCGATATTTAATTCGCGCACGGCAACTACAGTGTCCCGCTTTACACCGTTAACCAAATATCGGTCGATATCTAATGAATCAGGGAAAGTGTAATAAGGCTTAATTTGTTGAAGTTGACGAAAAGTTGCCGGCAGGACATTTGGATCCATCAAGCGAATGTTGGCGATGGTTGCCGCATCTTTTGATAACTGTCCTGCAGAGGTCGTTAACGTAGCTTGATAGTCGCTAACTTTCACACCGTCTAAACCGTAGGCAGTGCGCGTTGCATCGATATTTCGCTGAATAAATGGGGCTTCCTTAGAAGACTCACTTGGCTTGACTTGGAACTGTTGGATTGCACCTGGATAAAGTCCAGCTATTAAAACTGAAGAGACGACAAGCAAGGCGGTCCCTGCGGCAGGCAAAACCCAAGATCGACGAACAATGTTGGCGAAAAATAAAAATGCACAGACCACAGCAATTGCCGCCAAAATAGCTTTGGCGGGAAGCACTGCATTTACGTCGGTATAAGTAAGGCCGGTAATTAACTTGCTCTCTTTAAGTGCAAGCGCATAGCGATCAAACCAGTATGCCGCCGCTTTAAGCAAAACAACTCCGCCAAGTAAGACGGAAAGCTGAACACGCGCAGCAACGGTGGTGCGATCTTCACTTACTTGAAGTCGAATTCCACTGTAAAGATAGTGAACGATGGCCGAGGCGATTATCGCAATGACAAGAGTTGAAATTCCCCAGGCGATAAGTGTCTGCCAAAACGGAAGTCGGAAAGCAAAAAATGAAATATCCAAATGGAACTGCGGATCTTTTATGCCAAAACTAGTCGAATTTTTGAAAAGTAACCACTTTGCCCATAACATCGAGCCCGAAGTTCCCGCAAAGTAAAAGATAGCAACGCCTAAACCAATTACAACCCAACGTTTAATGGGTTCAATTTGTGCTCGATAACGTTCGAGATTATCCGCCTCAACGCTCATTGGAACATAAAGAGGGCGTCGCTTATAAGCAATGATGATGTTGAAAAGAACAATTGCCGCAGTTATCAGACCAGCCGCAAAAAATAAGGCAATCTTTGTGATCAAAATAGTTGACCAGACTTTGGTGAAATCTACGGATTTAAACCAGAGCCAATCCGCATAAAACCCGCTCATTGATACCAATGCCACACCGATAATTACTAATATGCCAATCGTAATTGGAAGTGGACCGCGACGACGTTTAAAGTTGAATTTGGGGGTTACGTTACTCATCATGCTCCAACGCTAGCGCACCTTTGCCGCACTCACTATCTGGCAATTCAATCTTGTTCTTCGCTTTTTAGCGGTTCAACTTCCCGTCTTTTCTGGATCGACAGGCTCGGGAAGGGACATGCTTGGCTAGAAGAAGTATCCCTTCGAAAATTCGCGGTTATCTGGTTAGCGCCGATATGGCATCGCTTAGGTTTGCGACAATAATTACCTTAATGCCCTGCGGAATAGTGTTGAGTTCATTGCGGTTTCCTGCTGGGGCTAAAAAAATCTGGGCGCCGGCGGCTTTAGCCGCGCGGATCTTTTCGTTGATTCCGCCGATTGGACCGATGTTTCCATTTATCGAAATAGTTCCGGTTCCTGCGACATGGCGGCCACGCAAAAAATCACGAGGAGTTAATAGTTCGATTAAACCAATGGCAAAAATCATTCCTCCGCTAGGCCCGCCGGTTCGCTCGACATCAAAAGAGATATTTTTAGCAATGAGTTCATTCTGCTTAACCCCAAAAACTGGATTAGCTTTTAGAAAATATAAAGCCGCACCAATCGCGCTATTTTGCGAATTCACCATATCGGCATCGGCGCTCTTCTTTTCTGATTCATTCGTGGTTCCAGGGGGATAAAGCGCCGCACGTGGATAAACAGCCTCATCACTTCTAATCCATGAGTAAAGAACCTCAGGACCAATAATCCAATTGTTAGGATTTGTTACACGAACCGACATTAAATCTAGCCGCCCCGAAGCTGGGTAAGTTCGCTGATTTTTAATCGTAATTATCTTCTCAAAGATATTCTGGGCGCTTCCGGGTAAAACAATTGCAAAGGGCAAAGGCGCCACGAGAGCAAGTGTGAAAAAAAGTGCGAGAACAGCAGTTACGAAGCGAGGAAGCGGGGAGAAGCGCACGTACGATTCAGTCTGTTAGAGGGTGCTTTGGTTCTGGTTCCACCGTCTTATTTTCAAGTGGAAGAGTCGCAGCTTGTGCATCCCGAGCCTGTGAATCGCGCAGTGACTCTTGAAAGCGCTGAAATTGTCCGACAGAGCGCTGCGTCTCTTGTGCAAATTTACCTTGAAACTTTGAGATCCATAAAACGTATCCAAATGCGCCAATTAAGCCAATGGCAGGTACAACCCACCAGATTAAAGCAGTAGCAGCGCTCGACATACGGTGGAGCCTACCCTGCGTTCGGTTCCCTCGCGAATGCGAAGCCCCAGTTAAGGCAGGCCTACGTCTTACGACCTTCCCAAATAACCTCGCATAATATGTGGGAAGAAAAGCTCTTGAGTGATTGTTATAGAACGTAGGAGGATTACTTCATGACGCCATTTGGTTTTACGTCTGAAAATTCGGATGACGCTGAGAAAGAAAACGGCGAAGGTCCAGTTGATTTTGCTGCCATGATGCAAGCGATGCAAGAACAAGTTCAAGAACAGTTTTCAAAATTAGGAATTAACAACCCGGGTTTTTCTTCATCAGCAGAAGCGCTTCCGAAAAATATTGTCCGTGATAATGCGAAAAAAATTGTAACCGCTAAAGGCTCAGCTCCAATTGGTGCCAACGACGTAGCGAAAATTTCTGAAGCTTTTTCAATCGCAGAGTTATGGCTCGATGAGACAACTTTTTTTCCGCAATCAGTCGTTACTGGAAATCCAGCTTTAGCCCGTACCGACTGGGTTGATTCAACATTAGCGGGTTGGCAGGTCTGTGTTGAGCCACTTGCAATTGGGCTAGCCGAAGCAATTTCTAATCTACTTAAGAACGCCGGTGCTAGCGAAGATATGGGTTCGGCCGAAAATGAAATGCAAATACCTGTAGGAATGATTGCAACTATTTTGCACTCTTTCATCGGTTCACTAATGGCGACACAACTTGGGCAGTCAATTGGTAGTTTGGCGGGAAGTGTTACTGGAATTCACGATGTAGGACTTCCACTTGTTGAGCCCGTATACGCTGCATTAGTTCCGCAAAATATTGCTGAATGGGCTCAAGATCTCGATATTCCAGTCGATGAAGTTCGAATTTTTCATGCGCTGAGAGAGAGTGCAGGGTCGCGTTTATTTTCGCACAACCCATGGCTGGTGTCATATATTCAAAGCTCAATATCGGATTATGGAAAAGGAATTCGAATCGATCTTGATGCCATTCAACGCCAAGCGCAAGAGGCTTTCGAGTCGGCATCTGGAACAGATAGCGAATTCGACCCCACTAACCCTGAGAGTTTTAGAATGGCATTGAATGAGGGAATTTTTACGCCAGAGGAAACTCCAGCTCAACGTGAAGCATTAACAAAACTTGAGACGGTTCTTGCTTTGGTTGACGGATGGAATGAAGCCGTTGTCACTCACGCTGCAGGTAACCGCTTACCAAATATTTTGGCGTTGCAAGAAACTCTGCGCCGCAGGCG
>JANLPM010000294.1:0-2241 GCA_031367265.1 Actinomycetes bacterium | reverse complement strand
GTTAGTGGAGCATTGACTGGTGGAGTAGGAGCCGCGGTTTATGGATTTGTGGCAGGGACTACCTTGACTACAACCGCATTAATTGCAACTGTCGTCTCGGGTGCCGCAGTTGGAGCTACTGGAGCAGGGATCTCAAGGAGGTGTAAATTGAGTAAAGTAGCCAAGGCCGGACTTTGTTAAGGAGGCCCTCATGGATTGGATAATAATTCTTAGTTTGGCGTTCGTTACCAGCGTGATAGTTGCACATTTAAGCATGCGCGGAAAACGTTGAATGAGACTCGAAATCAATCACCAATCCATGGGCAGACTCATCCACTTATTAGACATCTTGCAAAAGAGTTAACGTTTCCGAAATTCATATCATTTGACCTGAAAATCAGAAACAAGTTTATCAATGCCTGAAAAATTATTGGCAATAATTCTTTCGCTGGGTCTCATCTCTGGAATTGGGATTTTTAGCATCGGGAATGCAAGCGCAACGATGATGTCATTTTCTAATTGGGTCTGTTCATGAAATATATGAATTTTATTGCAGGAATTATCGCTCTAACTTTTTCGACTTTGGCATGGACAAGTAAGGACGATTATGTAATGTATGGAACAGTTGGCGGATTCGTGATGACTTTTCTTATTCTCTTAAAGGCGCAATATTTACGTAAACATCCCGAAAACAAACTATAGATATATTCGAAACCGCAGTCCTTCCGTAACGCCGTGGGATTGTGGCTTAACAAATTTCTCGTGAAGCACTCCACCGTTTTCCCCAATTACTTTCTGTGAGATTAGATTATTGACATCGGTTGTAAGTTCAACGACAGGCACCACAAAGGAGACAACTCCCTCTAATAATTTGCCGCTTCCCCAGGAGTTGGATAGTCGATTGCACAAAGCCTTAATAAAGCGGCTGGCTTCCAGATCATTTCACTGCAACGAAGCAAGCAGAAGTACGCAGAGGGTCGGGCTCTCTACAACTTTGCCCTCCTAAGGTGCTAGCAGGGCAAAGTTGTAGCGGAATCTAGATCAAGAAGTTAGAACAACCGATGCACCCAAGGTCACTGCATCTTGGGAAAGAATTCGACCGTTTACCGTAGAACTCGCGCCAACTGTCGTTCCAGCGGTGACTAGGAAATTTCCTGAGATATGTGTGCTTGCACCCATTGTCAAAGCTGCGCCAACTACCCAATAAATGTTTGATGCCTGAGCACCATTTTGTAGAAAGACTGTGATGCCTGCAGTTGTGTTAAATGCGACGGGAGCTACAAACACGAAGATCGCACGCGAATCTCCCTTTGCATCGAGAATCAGATTTTGATCGATCGACATTGCGGCTCCGCCAGGGGTTGTGTAAACACCAGGATAAATTGTTGCATTATCTGCCAGCGAAAGATTGGCGCTTACCACAGAAGGCGTCAGGGAACTGACGGAGGCTATGGCATTCTGTAAATCTGATTGCGCACGAGTTGGTTCACCCGTTCCATTCTGAAATTCTGTCGCACCAGAGGCAATAATTGAGCTAACTGTTCCCACATCGGAAACGCCCGGTGAAATTCCAACAACCTTACTTCCTGTGCCAGAAATAATCGTTGTTGCGCCATTTGTGATTGCGGTGTGTGCAAGCAGAACGTAATTGGAGCTAGTGCCAAGGTTTATTTGCGGTTGAAGTATCTCTGCCGCGGAAGAGGTGGAGCTAATTCCAGGAACGACTAACCCTAGGAGAGCGATGACACTTAAGATTCTCTTAGGTTTAATCGCGCGATTCACGGCCAGTGATCTATAACTGTCCATTTTTAACCTCCAAATAAAATATAAAACAAATATGTTTTACTTGTGCATACTCTCTGAGGTTCTTGTGAGTACTCATCGCTCTTCACTGTGAGTATTCGGTGAGAAACAACCGAGCGTATTTTGTTAGAAACACGCCACGATGTGTCAGCCGAACCAGGGAGCACAATCCGGTTGAATATGCCCCACCTCGATATCGCCGAGCCGGCCGGATATCACTGCAGGCAGATTGCGCCGCCGCCGCTTCAGCCATCATCAGTCTTTGCCACGATTGGCGGCCCAGTGAACGCCACCATAGGCTTGGTTCTCGTCATCGTGGCTTTGCTTCACGTAATCCTGTCGAAGCGCAGACAGAACTGAGAGAACTCTTAACTTCGCCTAAAAAAATTAAGGACGAGTCCTAGCAACCCATCTACCCATAATTCTATTTTTGAAGTGAAGTGGTAGTTTCGATATTTG
>JANLPM010000177.1:0-3656 GCA_031367265.1 Actinomycetes bacterium | reverse complement strand
TAATTGCGGTGACGAAATGAACGCCAGTTACCCTTTTGTGGCCCAGCTGCCGAAATCCCCATTACTCTTCTTTCATGAAATCGAATATCCGATCAGTTGTAACCATAGTAGTAATCGGCACATTCTGCTGGTTGGTAGCAGGCGTAGTCGCAATTGCAATGAATGCTGAAGCAAAAATCATCTGGACATGCGTATTAGGTGTGATATTTGGCATAACTGGAATTCGGTATTCAATTCGCCGCGCACGAAGCAGCGGAATTTAAGCTTCTAACTGCGTTGCGATTCCGCGCAATACCCGACCTAAACGCTCAGCTTCTGGACCTGCTGGGTGGCGCCCATGTCGAAGTCCATTGCCAACTCGGTCTAATATTTTGATCGTATCTTCAATCATCGCAGCAAGATCATCTGGATTTACGCGCGAGTTCTCGGCAAGTGAAGGTGGGGCATCCACAATGTGGACCGACATGGCCTGCGGACCTTTTCGACTATCTGCAACACTAAATTCAAGTTTAGTTCCAGGCTTTACCGTTGAGACTCCTTCGGGAAGTGAAGCAGCGGCGAGATAGACATCTTCGCCCTCATCATTTGCTATAAAGCCAAAGCCTTTTTCTAATGAAAACCATTTAACGCGGCCTGTCGGCATGAGTATGGCTCCTTAAAGTTTTAAATGTACATGTGCAGCCGCAGGGTGCGGTCAGGGAATTAGTTTAACAGAGGTGGTGCAAAGGTCGCTTCGGAGTGGGCTCCGCAGCCATGATCTACAGATACGACGCGTGCATCCTCCGGTGAAATTGCATTTGCGCACACACCAAAAGTCGAGCGTAACGAGCCCGCGATTTGAATAAAAAATCCACATGAATGGCACGGCTTAGGTGCAGCTTCAGTCATTGGCGAATTAGGCCCACGATCACTTCCATACCAACGCTTGGCCGCTTGATCACGACCCTCGATTGACATTACACGTGCGCGACCGAATCCAAGTTCGATTGCCATCGCAGTATCTAAATCCTCGTCGGCCGGAAGCGCTTGTGCACCTGCAACTAAACGTGTGTCGTCGAGTGAGCTAGGAACAATATCGCCGACACCAACATCACCCGGTTGAATGCGATCGCGATAAGGAATCCAATCAGGTGCGGTCAATGCATCAGGGCCAGGAAGAAGAACAACATCACAAATAGTCGCAGGTGCATCGCTATCAACTTTGGCAACTGTGACGCACCAGCGCCAACCTTTATAGCCGGCGAGTTTTGCCTCAAATAAATAAGTCGCTACGCGGTCATCATCATCAAACTCGACCGAAACGAATCTGCCAACTTCATAATTTCCGTGCAGATCACCGATAATTGCCTGTCGGGCAAGATCAAGGGCATCAAATGGCTGTCCTCCAGGTGGAGTTTTCTCCTTTGATACTCGCTTGAGTAGTGACTTCTTTGGCATGTCCTTAGGATAAAGCAGAACGCCGTCCTCGTGTTAATTTAAGGACGGCGTTAAGCGTACGTGCTAGTTAAAAACGGTTAGAAGTCCATATCTCCGCCACCTTGTGGCATTGGTGCTGGATTCTTCTCTGGCTTATCTGCAATTACCGCTTCCGTAGTAATGAAAAGAGCGGCAATAGAAGCCGCGTTTTGAAGTGCAGAGCGCGTGACTTTAGCAGGATCGATAATGCCCGCTTTAATCATGTCTACATACTCTCCAGTTGCAGCGTTTAATCCCTGACCCGAAGGTAAGTGGCGAACTTTCTCAACTACAACTCCGCCCTCAAGTCCGGCATTTATTGCAATCTGCTTTAGTGGTGCTTCGATTGCATATTCAACAATCTTGGCACCAGTTGCTTCATCGCCAACAAGTGATAATTTCTTAAATACTGCAGTACCTGCCTGTAGAAGTGCGACACCGCCACCGGCCACAATTCCCTCTTCAACTGCAGCTTTTGCATTACGCACTGCATCTTCAATGCGGTGCTTACGCTCTTTGAGCTCAACTTCAGTTGCCGCTCCAGCTTTAATGACAGCTACTCCACCTGCAAGTTTTGCCAGGCGCTCCTGAAGTTTCTCGCGATCATAATCCGAATCACTCTTTTCAATCTCAGCACGAATTTGGGTGACGCGACCTTTAATAAGCGCTTCATCTCCAGCGCCTTCAACGATTGTTGTCTCATCCTTACTGATTACAACTTTGCGAGCGCGACCTAATAGTTCAAGGCCCGCTTGATCAAGTTTGAGACCAACTTCTTCAGAAATAACTGTTGCACCTGTAAGGATTGCAATGTCTTGAAGCATCGCCTTACGACGATCTCCAAAGCCAGGAGCCTTAACTGCGGCTGAGCGAAAAGTTCCGCGAATCTTATTGACTACCAAAGTTGCAAGTGCTTCGCCTTCAACATCTTCGGCAATGATTGCAAGTGGCTTACCTGATTGCATTACTTTTTCAAGAACCGGTACTAAATCCTTAATATTGGCGATTTTTGAGTTAGCGATTAATACGTATGCATCTTCCAAAACAACTTCCATGCGATCTTGATCGGTTACGAAGTATGGCGAGATGTAACCTTTATCAAAGCGCATTCCCTCGGTGAGCTCTAGCTCTAACCCAAAAGTATTGGACTCTTCAACGGTAATAACGCCCTCTTTACCAACCTTATCCATCGCCTCGGCGATCATGTCACCGATAGTTGCATCTGCGGCAGATATCGAAGCAGTTGCAGCAATCTGTTCTTTAGAATCAACGCTCTTTGCCATAGACAAAAGTTCGGCAACTATTGCATCCACAGCCTTTTCAATTCCACGCTTGAGTGCCATTGGATTTGAACCTGCGGCAACATTGCGTAAGCCTTCGCGAACTAAGGCTTGTGCCAAAACAGTTGCAGTAGTGGTTCCATCTCCGGCGACGTCGTCGGTTTTCTTCGCAACTTCTTTAACTAACTCTGCGCCAATCTTTTCCCATGGATCTTCTAGATCAATTTCTTTTGCAATTGAAACGCCATCATTAGTAATCGTTGGGGCGCCCCACTTCTTCTCGAGAACGACGTTACGTCCACGAGGTCCGAGGGTAACTTTGACCGCATCGGCCAAAATATTCATACCGCGTTCGAGACCGCGGCGGGCTTCTTCGTTAAAGGCGATCTGCTTTGCCATGAGTGTTGCTCGCTTTCCTTGGTTTAGACGGGGGCTTTATCACTCGCACCCCGAGAGTGCTAACGCCAAATCTACGGGAGCTCTCTCTTAGACGCAAAACGAGAGCAGGTTTAGCGGGTTATGCGCGTGGACATGCGGGCCTCGCGCAGACGGCGAAGGCGTTTGACCAGCATTGGAGCGGCCATAAGCGCTCCATCCCGGTCGATTAAATCATTGAGAAGTTGGTAGTACCGCGGGGCGTTAAGATCAAAGAGCTCTTTAATCGCACTCTCTTTCGCCCCGGCATAACGCCACCAATGCGTCTCAAAATCGAGAATGCGGGTCTCCAAATCACTTAAGCCGCTCACGCTCGAACTCTGTGAGACCTCGATTGGCTCTTCTTGTGCAGACATGGGTTAAATCGTATCGGGGAGGCGCGAAAAAGTGTGGGATTTACAACCTACCAAGAATTAACTCTATATCGCGCAGCTTTGTCCAAGGATTAACAATTGCAAATCGAAGAATGGCTTGACCATGATGTGA
>JANLPM010000195.1:0-4235 GCA_031367265.1 Actinomycetes bacterium | reverse complement strand
GGTTTTTTCTGCACGCGATAGCGCACAAGGTAAAGATGCAATTTGTGTGTCGCACCAGCTCCCAATTTGGATTTTACGAAGCGCAATAGAGAGCCGACGGTTATTGCATGATCCGCGTAAACGCGATTGTTCGCTGGCATCCGTCACAAGTATTCACTTCGATGACGATGGTCTCATCAGTGGGCTTACCTACTCCGAGCCGGCTCGACACTTATTGCCAGGAAAGAAATGAAAAATCTGCGAAAATATTTCGGCATCGCAGTTATTCTCCTAATCTTAAGTAGCTGCGGAGGAGGGGGTGCATCAAGTTCTCAGAAAAGTTTTGTCTCTGGAAATGGCTCGGTTACATTCATAAAAACCGCCGATCGTATCAAAGCCCCAGTTCTTGCCGGCATGACGCTATCAGGGAGAAATTATTCTTATGCAACTGGAAGAGTCACGGTCGTAAATGTCTGGGCATCATGGTGTGCCCCTTGTCGCGCAGAGATACCAACCTTGATTGCGCTTTCAAAAAAATATAGCGAAGTAACATTTATTGGAATTCTAACGCGCGATAATCTACCGACTGCAGAGGCTTTCGCGCGTAGATTTGCGATACCCTATCCGACTCTTATTGATGATTCACTTTTGCTGGGATTTAAAGGCTCACTTCCTGCCAATGCAATACCATCGACGGTTGTGATCGATAAAAATGGCAGGGTGGCAGGGCGAATATCGGGTCAAGTAACTTACGCATCACTCTCTAATTTAATAGTGCGAGTGAGCGCAGAGTGAAAGGCTTTTTTGTCGAGCAGATTCTTAACGGCTTTCTCATTACAGCTTTTCCAGTTGCATTCATTGCGGGTTTGATCTCTTTTCTATCACCATGCGTCCTGCCGCTTGTCCCTGGCTATCTCTCATTTGCTGCGGGTTTTTCAGCTAATCGCGGTAAAGTCTTTTTAGGTTCGCTGTTATTTGTTTTAGGATTTAGCGCAGTATTTATCTCATACGGTGCAATCTTTGGGGGTTTAGGAAATCACCTGGCAGCCAATGAGAAATTGATTTCAAGATTTCTTGGCGTGGTGACAATTTTCTTAGGCCTACTTTTTCTCGGCAAGTTTCCCATGGCATTTTCTATGCATCCGCGGATGAAAACTACTGGCGGTTTGATAGGAGCCCCACTACTTGGAATTCTCTTTGGAATCGGTTGGACTCCTTGTATTGGACCTGCACTTGCTGCTGTGCAGACTCTTGCATTCCAAGAATCAAGCGCGCTGCGCGGAGCCATACTTTCATTTGGGTACTGCTTGGGACTTGGTCTGCCATTTATCGCTTCGGGTCTATTTCTCGATCGCACTGAAAAAATCCGTAAATTTCTCGTGCGTCGGGGAGATTTGATTTCAAAAATTGGAGGCGCTTTTCTGATTACTATTGGCCTTTTGCAAGTAACTGGCACGTGGGGTCAAATCATGAACTCACTTCGCGCACTAATTTCTGGTTTTATTCCGGTCGTATAGATGAACGATGAAGTAAAACTTCCAGACCTAGGTGGGCTTGGCTTACTGCGTTATGGATGGCGCCAATTAACCAGCATGCGCACTGCGTTGATTCTCTTAATGTTGTTAGGGATTGCTGCCATACCAGGCTCATTGATTCCTCAGCGCACACAAAACCCAATGGCGGTTAGTGCGCACTTTAGGAGCTCTCCACAGGTTTCCAAATGGATGGATCACTTCTCACTTTTTGATGTCTATGGATCACCTTGGTTTAGCGCGATCTACATTCTCTTATTTATATCGCTGATTGGTTGTGTATTGCCACGTTCAATTGAGCACTTTCACGCAGCTCGGGCACTACCGCCAGCTACTCCGAAAAACCTTAATCGCATGGAGTTTTATGCAACGTGGTCGGGCACGGGGGATGAGCTCAGAGTTGCAAGAGAGTGGTTTAAATTAAAACACTTTAGAGTTCGTGAATTTGAAGATTCAATTTCGGCCGAAAAAGGTTTTAGTCGAGAAACTGGCAATCTCTTTTTTCATCTTGCGCTGATACTCATTCTTTTAGGAATCTCATTCTCCTCGCTTTTTGGAATGCGAGGCGAGGCGATTCTCAATGTTGGCGAACGATTTATTAATACCCCTACCAGTTATGATTCTCTTGCCTATGGCAAACTCTTTAAAGATGGCAAATTAGTCGACTTTACTTTGAAAATAGATAAATTTAATGCAATATATAATATCGAAACAAATGCTCCGGAAGATTACACACTCAACGTAACTTTGCAGGTGAATAATTCAAAAACTTCGCAAAAGCGAGTTATTAGAGTCAACTCACCGTTGGAAATCGGCGATACGAAAATATATTTACAAGCTAATGGATATTCTCCCGTAGTCACAGTCCGAGATTCAAAAGGCAATGTCGCAATGCAGGGCCCCATTCCATTTTTACCCCAAGATGCAAATCTCCGGTCAATAGGTGCGATTAAAGTTCCCGATGCCGTTCCTCCAGTTGGCTTTGTTGGGTCATTTGTGCCCACTTATCAGCGAAGTAATGGTCAAGGTGCAATCAGTGTCTTTCCTAAAGCCCTGGATCCCCGATTACTGCTTTCTGCCTGGGGTGGTAATTTAGGCTTAGATTCTGGCGTTCCGCAATCAATTTATCGCATCGATACAACATCGATGAAGGCACTTGGCCTAAAATCTCTCAAGCCAGGCGAAACCTTTTCATATGCTGGGGGATCAATTACATTTGAAGGCTTTGTTCAGTGGGTAAATTTACAGATCGTTGATGACCCCGGGAAGAACTTTGCCCTTCTTGGCGCTATCGTTGCCATCCTCGGATTACTTGGTTCATTATTTACTCGCCGTCGCAGAATCTGGATTCGGGCAAGTTCCCACGTCGAAGTGGCTGGTCTGGCTAAAAATGCTGCACCTGGTTTGGAGCAAGAGTTAGTTGAATTTATTCGAAGATTAAAGAGGGAGAGCTAAATGTCACGTACGTGGGCCTACCTCTCTAACTATTTGATTTACTCCTCAATGTTTGTTTTTACGCTTTCATTCTTTTCGCATGCAATTGAAACCGCTTGGGCAGTCAAGATCCCTAATTTAACCGCGGTCAAAGTTTTGGATTACAAGCGCACTGAAAAATTTGCACGTATAGCAACCGCGATGATGGGTTTGGGATTCTTACTTTTACTCGCAGGAGTAATTGCCCGCGGATTGTCCGCTGGTCGAGTGCCGTGGGGCAACATGTATGAGTTTTCGATTACCGGTGCACTCGCCTTTTCTGGTGCATATTTAGTTGCCTTGCGCAGATTTGATTTACGCTGGCTGGGCCTCTTTGTTTCAATCGCCGTTTTATTGACTCTAGGAACTGCAGTGGCGGTTTTATATCGCCCTAGCGCCCCACTTGTTCCCGCACTCAAATCAACCTGGTTAGTAATCCATGTTTCAGCGGCCATAATTTCAGGCGGAGTGTTTCTGCTAGCTAATGCCGTTGCCGCCGCATATTTGTATTTAGATTCAATGGAGAGTAAAGGGGAACGCTCACCATGGGCCCAGCGCTTACCCTCGCTTGAGTATTTAGATCTCCTCTCGTATCGACTAGTTGCCTTCGTTTTTCCATTATGGACTTTTGCCGTAATTGCAGGGGCAATTTGGGCTGAGAGTGCGTGGGGACGCTACTGGGGTTGGGATCCAAAAGAAACGTGGGCCTTCATTACTTGGGTTGCCTATGCCGCATATTTACATGCGCGCGTGACCGTTGGGTGGCGTGGTCGGCGAGCGGCGTGGCTGTGTCTATTTGCCGGCTCAACATTTCTGTTTAATTATGTATATATCAACGTGTGGGGAACCGGAAAACACACATACTCAGGGCTTTAGAGTTTTCTTAAAAAATCTGGGTCATCATCTGGTGGCAAAATCCTTCGCTTTGATTTCCCGCCGCCCAATTGCGGGCCTTTAGGTCGTCCGGCGGCCCAATATGCAATAGGGCCAAGGGTTCCGATAAGGATAATTATTAAAATCCAGGCCCATTTTGGAAGATTTCGGATTTGCGACTCATCAGTTCGGGCACAATCAACCAAAGTATAAATTGTGAAGCCGACGAGAATTATTGGCAGAAGTAAGCGTGACATGGTTTTAGTGTATCGCTAAGGCCGTTGCAAAGCTGAGTGCAAATAAGAGTTGCAGTTTTCCAGTTTTGCCTAATAGTGGAATTAATGCGCTACCACTGGCACCTCTCAACACTTGGCGGGC
>JANLPM010000110.1:0-2915 GCA_031367265.1 Actinomycetes bacterium | reverse complement strand
TCTTCAATAGTTGTCGTACCTAGAGTTGAGAGCGAAAATGGAACTCCGAATTTTTGCGCCGCCTTTGCCACCGCGCTCTCTCCTTCAGAGTGCATCATGCGAGTAAAGCCAGTGGGTGCCATTCCAACTGGCATGGCAAATTTCTCTCCTAGAACTTGACACTCAAGTGAGACATCCTTGACGTTGTGCAAAATATTGGGGCGAAACTCAAGATCTAAATAGGCACGTCTGGCACGCTCAAGGGTGGCTTCCGACTCGGCCGCGCCATCGGTATAGTCGAATGGGCCGCGGGGAGTACGTTTTTTAGCAATTGCGCGTAAATCCCAGATTGTCAGCGCCCGTGCCAGGCGTTTTTCCCGGCTAGGCAGCGTTGGAATCGAAAATTTAAGCAGTGGAGCAAAATCTCTCCACCTCGGAAACTGCCTTTTAAAGTTGGTTGCCATGTCCATCCTTGCTTCCTGTGTGGGCAAAATCCTATACGATTTCTACTCATTAGGCCATACGCTGGCACAAGCAACTCATAGATACTATGTCCATCACTCACCTTCGTTAATGCAGAAAGGTCAATGATGACCGAACAACTTATCTACCCCTTTACTTTTGGGGACATGTCGCAAAAGGATCTCTTAGGTGGCAAGGGTGCAAACCTTGCTGAGATGGTGAGAATTGGTTTGCCTGTTCCGCCGGGCTTCACAATTACTACACATGCATGTCGTCAATATTTGAGCTCAGGTGAATTTCCCCCAACGTTAAATGGTGAAATCGAAACTGCGCTCAATGAGTTAGAGCGAGCGACAGGAAAAAAATTCGGAGGAGTCGAAAACCCACTGCTAGTTTCAGTTCGCTCAGGTGCAAAGTTTTCAATGCCGGGAATGATGGAGACGGTATTAAATGTCGGAATGACACCTGAAGTAACCCAGTCACTTGCCGTAACTTCAGGAAACCCACGTTTTGCTTGGGACTCATATCGAAGGTTCATTGAAATGTTTGGAAAAATTGTATGCGACATTGCTCCGGGGGAGTTTCACAAAGTTCAAGAGCGCATTATTGCCTCTGCAGGAGTTGAGAATATTCAAGCCCTAGACGTAGCAAGTTTGAAACTCTTATGCGCTGGTTTTGTCAAAGTCATTCAATTAGCAACGGGAGAGGATTTTCCACAAAATCCGCGCGAGCACTTGATTAGATCAGTAGAAGCGGTTTTTAAATCGTGGAACTCGGAACGTGCTCAGCTCTACCGTCGACGTGAGCGTATTCCATCCAATATTGGAACTGCGGTAAATATTCAAGCGATGGTCTTTGGAAATTTAAGTGATGACTCAGGTACTGGCGTTGCTTTTACTCGCAACCCATCTACTGGCGAAGTTGGCCGATACGGCGATTATCTTCAAAAAGCCCAAGGTGAAGATGTGGTTGCCGGTATTCGCACGCCGATGTCGTTAGATGAGTTTGGCCAATTAACTCCGAAAGTGGCGGCCGAATTAGATTCGGTGATGCAATTGTTAGAAGATCACTATAAAGATTTGTGCGATATTGAGTTCACCATTGAACGTGGAAAACTTTGGATTCTGCAGACCCGTGTGGGTAAACGCACCGCTGAAGCGGCATTTCGTATTTCATTACAGTTTGTCGATGAAGGCAAAATTACGATGGATGAGGCGTTAAGGCGCACATCGGGCGAACAGTTAGCGATGTTGATGTTTCCACAGTTTGACACTTCGGGTCACTTGCAAGAGATTGCTCGGGGAATTCCGGCCTCCCCTGGAGCTGCGGTGGGCGAAGTTGTCTTTGATTCTAAGCGGGCTTTTGATCTATCAAAATCGGGGAAAAAAGTTATTTTGGTGCGTAGAGAAACTAGCCCTGAAGATTTAGTAGGAATGGTTGCCTCTCAAGGTATTCTAACTAGTCGAGGCGGCAAAACTTCACATGCCGCCGTTGTTGCACGAGGCATGGGTAAAACGGCCGTTTGTGGCACCGATTCTATTTCAGTGGATGAGAGAGCTAATTTATTTACGGCCGGAGCAATTACGGTTTATGAAGGTGATTTAATCTCCATCGATGGAACAACTGGTGCAGTCTATTTAGGTGATGTTCCAGTTGTTGCATCTTCGGTGACTTCCTATTTAGAGGGACGTCTGTCGGCTGGCTCTGATGAGGCCGCTCCAGTCGTTAAGGCAGTCGATCGAATTTTGATGCACGCAGATGCACATCGAAAATTGAAAGTGCACACCAATGCCGATACACCTGAAGATGCAATTCGCGCGAGAATTTTAGGTGCCGAAGGTGTTGGTTTATGCCGAACCGAACACATGTTTTTAGGTCCACGCCGTTCATATGTTGAGCGATTAGTGTTGGCTGAAAATGATGATGTTCAGCGATCTGTCATTGCCGAGATGGAACCATTGCAGCGTGCAGATTTCGTGGGCATCATGATGGCAATGTCAGGTTTGCCAGTCACAATTCGTTTGCTCGACCCACCGTTGCATGAGTTCTTGCCTTCACTAGTTGCCTTAAGCGCAGATATGGCGCGCGCCGAAGCGCTCAATGAAGAGGTTTCACCGCGCGATAAAGCTTTATTTGCGGCAGTAAATCGTTTGCATGAATCAAATCCGATGCTGGGTCTGCGCGGTGTGCGCCTCGGAATTCTTATTCCAGAACTTTATAAAATGCAGGTTCGCGCGCTCGTGCATGCATTTCTTGAGGTTCGAAAGTTGGGACATGATCCCCGTCCCGAAGTAATGATTCCACTCGTTGCAACCCAGCGCGAACTTTTATTCTTACGTGAAACTCTTGAGTCTGAAATTGCCAAGGTTTTTAAAGGTTCGGGATTGAGTATTGAAATCCCGATTGGCACAATGATTGAGACTCCGCGTGCGGCGATTACCGCCGATCGCTTAGGCGTTTACGCTGATTTCTTT
>JANLPM010000086.1:0-7911 GCA_031367265.1 Actinomycetes bacterium | reverse complement strand
GTTTCAGTCTTCTTAATCGGAGGCCGCCTTACTTTTTTATTTACGGCAATCGCATTTGCCGCTGGAACTATATTTCTTGCAAAAATCAAAGAGGATATGAACGGTGATAAAAAGCCACAAGAGGCGTTTATGACGGAAATGCGTGAGGGTTTACGCACAGTCTTAGATATTCCATGGATCGGCGCGATGATCGCGATGGCATCAATTCAGCTCATGGTGGTACTTGCCGCAGAAAATGTTTTGCTACCTGTTATCACTAAACGTGAATTCGGTACCAACACCGCCTTTGCGCTCTCGGCTGCCGCATTTTCGGTCGGCGGAATTATCTCGGCAATTGCCTGCGTCAAACTTAAAGTTAAACATCAAGGACAGTTTTCAGTTCTTGTGTGGGCGCTTCTTATTATTGCGCCGATCTCATTGGCCTTTCCCTTCTCTCAAAACTTTATCGTCGTTTCATATCTTTTCGCCGGTTTTTCGGTTGGCCCATGGGAGGCTTTTTGGAACTCCGCAATTCAACGGGAGGTCCCGCGCGAATTGCAAGGACGCGTTTTTAGTATCGACCACATGGGCACGGCAGGTTTGATGCCACTTGGAATGGCACTCGTTGGTCCAGCCGTCAACGTCTTCGGAGAAAGGCCACTTCTAATTGGTGCCTCCATTTTCCATGTAATTGTTTGTTTGCTGGTTTTGCTGGTTCCCGGTGTCAGAGACATGAAGATGCCACTTAAAAAACTTTAATTATTCTTACGGCGAACATTCACCAGCATAAAAATCTCCACATAAGCGGCCGTAAGAATCTAAACTTTACCCATGACAAGAATCGGCGAAACCAGCGATCTGCTCAAGTGCTCCTTTTGCGGTAAAACTCAGAAGCAGGTTAAAAAACTTATCGCTGGGCCTGGCGTTTATATTTGCGACGAGTGCATCGAACTGTGCAACGAAATTATTGTCGAGGAGCTCTCAGAGGCTACATCCCTAGGATTGGCTGAGCTTCCAAAACCACAAGAGATTTTTGAATTTCTCGATCAATACGTCATCGGTCAAAATCGTGCTAAGAAATCACTCTCAGTTGCCGTGTACAACCACTACAAACGAATTCAAAGTGGCAATCGCGATGACTCAATCGAATTAGCTAAGTCCAATATTTTATTACTGGGGCCGACTGGCTGCGGTAAGACTTTAATGGCACAGACCTTGGCGCGTATGCTCAATGTTCCTTTTGCAATTGCCGATGCAACAGCTCTGACCGAAGCGGGCTATGTTGGGGAGGATGTTGAAAATATTTTGCTTAAGCTCTTACAAGCCGCTGATTACGACGTAAAAAAAGCTGAAACGGGAATTATTTATATCGATGAGATTGATAAAGTGGCGCGCAAATCTGAAAACCCATCTATTACTCGTGATGTTTCCGGTGAAGGTGTTCAACAAGCACTACTAAAAATACTCGAAGGAACCATTGCATCAGTTCCACCTCAAGGGGGTCGCAAACACCCACACCAAGAGTTCATTCAAATTGATACCACAAATGTCTTGTTCATTGTTGGAGGTGCCTTCTCTGGACTTGAGAAAATTATCGAGTCTCGTAGCGGAAAAGCCGGCGTCGGCTTTAACGCTACTTTACAAAACCCGTCGGACAAAAATCGCAAAGATATATTTGCCGATGTCATGCCCGAAGATTTATTAAAATTTGGAATGATCCCCGAATTTATCGGAAGACTTCCAGTTCTCACTAGTGTAGAAAACTTAGATAAGACAGCGCTGATGCAGATACTTACCGAGCCAAAGAACGCGCTGGTAAAGCAGTATCAACGACTTTTTGATTTAGATAACGTTGAGCTGGAGTTCTCCACCGAAGCTCTCGATTCGATCGCCGATTTGGCACTCATTCGCGGTACAGGTGCTCGTGGACTTCGCGCGATTCTGGAGTCCGTTCTTCTCACTGTGATGTACGACGTACCAAGCCGTAGTGAAATATCAAAGGTTTTAATTACCAGAGATTGCATCGTGAACGGCGCCGAGCCTGAATTCATCATGCATACAGGTGATATCCCAAAGCGCGCTCGAGCTCCCAAGGGTCAAGAGGAGAAGAGCGCATAATCTAGACTGCTCCTCATGTCCGACGAACTCGCACCCAGCTTTTCCCCAGCTGATATCGAAGCTGCACTATATAAAAAGTGGGTTGCGGCTGGATATTTCACTGCGGATTCGGCCTCAACAAAGCCGCCTTACACCATCGTAATTCCGCCCCCGAATGTCACTGGCTCGCTGCATATTGGGCACGCATTAGATCACACTCTGCAAGACACGCTCGTGCGAATGAAGCGAATGAAAGGTTTTGAAACATTGTGGTTACCCGGAATGGATCACGCCGGAATAGCAACCCAAAACATAGTAGAAAAACAGTTGGCGGTCACCGGTCTCACACGCCAGGACATAGGTCGAGAGGCCTTTGTAAAAAAAGTATGGGAGTGGAAATCTGAATCAGGCGGTGCGATTTTAGATCAGATGCGTCGATTAGGCGATAGTGTCGATTGGTCGCGCGAGGCTTTCACTATGGATTCTGGACTTTCAACAGCCGTACTAACCATTTTTAAGAAACTCTACGATCAAGGTCTGATCTATCGCGCCGAGCGCATCATTAACTGGTGCCCAAGTTGTCTAACCGCTCTCTCAGATATTGAAGTTGATCACCACGATGATGCTGGTGAGTTTGTTCAGGTTCGATATGGCGAGGGTGAAATTCAAATCACGGTAGCAACAACTCGCGCTGAAACAATGCTTGGCGATGGTGCAGTAGCAGTTCATCCAGATGATATGCGATACAAACACTTAGTAGGTAAAGAAGTATTACTCCCACTTGCCAATCGATATATTCCAATTATTGCCGATGAGTTAGTTGAGCCGGAGTTTGGAACTGGTGCAGTGAAAGTAACTGCCGCACACGATCCACATGACTTTGAAATGGCCGTGCGTCACAATGTTCCATTTGTCATCATTATGAATGAACACGGTGTAATGGATGGTTCGGGCACTCGCTTTGATGGCATGGATCGTTTCGTTGCGCGTAAGGCCGTTGTCGAAGCACTTCGCTCCGAAGGCCGCATCATGGACGAGAAACGGCCCTATGTTCACGCCGTCGGTCACTGCTCCCGTTGTGATACGACCATTGAGCCACGTTTATCAATGCAGTGGTTTGTGAAAGTTGCACCACTTGCAAAGGCGGCAGGGGACGCGGTTCGCGATGGGCGCGTCAGAATTGAGCCGGCAGAGTTAGCGCCGCGTTATTTTGACTGGATAGATAACATGCATGACTGGTGCATTTCGCGCCAATTATGGTGGGGACATCGCATCCCAGTTTGGTACGGGCCAAATAACGAGGTTGTAGTTGTAGGTCCGGGTGAGTTCGCACCTGATGGTTACACCCAAGATCCCGATGTTTTAGATACCTGGTTCTCATCAGCGCTGTGGCCATTTTCAACTTTGGGTTGGCCGAGCTCGAACGCTGATTTAAAAAAGTTTTATCCAACTTCAGCGCTGGTGACTGGTTACGACATTTTATTTTTTTGGGTTGCACGCATGATGATGTTCGGTCTTTTTGCCATGGATGGCGTGCCCCCATTTCACACGATTGCACTGCACGGTTTAGTTCGAGATCAGTTCGGTAAAAAAATGTCTAAATCCAAAGGTAATGGGGTTGATCCGATTGAGTTTATGGACAGATACGGCGCCGATGCTCTCCGTTTTACTTTGGCTCGCGGTGCAAATCCTGGTAAGGATCAAGCCCTAGCCGAAGATTGGATCGGTGGATCGCGCAATTTTGCGACCAAACTCTGGAACGCCACTCGATTTGCAATGATGAATGGCGCCACTACCCATGGCGAACTCCCGGCCTTGGAATCACTTAATGCTGTGAATAAATGGATTTTAAGCCGATTGTCAGCGACGATTTCTGAGGTTGATGTTCTGCTCGAGCAATACGAGTTTGCTCGAGCATGCGAGCTCATGTATCACTTCGCCTGGGATGATTTATGCGATTGGTATCTCGAACTCTCAAAGAAGAGTTTTGCTTCGGGGGATAGCACGGATACAAAGCGCGTTTTGGGTTTTGTGTTGGACCAGCTATTTCGCTTAATGCATCCAGTGATGCCATTTATTACTGAAACCATGTGGACGGCGCTCACCGGAGAGGAGTCGTTAGTTATTGCCAAGTGGCCTATTGCCCGCCCTGAGCACATTGAGAAAGAAGCAGAAAAGTTAGTTGTTGAACTACAGGAGATTATTACTGAGGTTCGTAGATTTCGTAACGACCAAGGAATTAAAACTTCACAGAAGATTCCCGCTCGCTTTGTGGCCCCTGAATATATTCAAGAGTATGCAGGTGCCATGGCATTTGTTTTGCGCCTAGAACTTGGCGATATAACTTCAAGTGCGCACTGTGAAATCGGCAGAGTAAGAGTCGAGTTTGACTTGACTCAATCAATTGATGCAGTTGCAGAGCGTGCACGACTTGAAAAGGATTTGAGCTCAGCCCAGAAAGATAAGCAAACAGCTGAAGTAAAGTTAAACAACGCTGGCTTTATGGCCAAAGCACCCGAGGCTGTACTAGTCGAAATTCGCGAACGCTTGGCTAAGACAACGGCTGAAATCGAGCGCATTACTACCCAGTTATCACTTCTTCCACGCACATGATTATTTCACCAGATGATCAAGAGCGCCTAGATGCAATTGAGAGCGCATTATTAGCGCGCTGGCCTGAAACGCGAATCGCACCAACGACCGAGCGAATTGCAGCCCTTGTTGATAGCTTGGGTTCACCCCATTTGACGTATCCAACCATTCACGTGGGCGGAACTAATGGAAAAACGACGACATCTCGCATGATTGATGCGCTGCTCTTTGCCCATGGCCTGCGAACTGGCCGCTTTACCAGCCCGCATCTAGAAACATATCGCGAGCGAATTGCTATCAATGGCCAACCGATTGGCCCTAAGGAGATGATCTTTGCTTACAACGACATCGCGGCTTATTTTGATTTTATAGATGCAAAGTTTGCGCACCCAATCTCTTTCTTCGAAGCCATTACTGCACTCGGCTTTGCCGCCTTTGCTGAACATCCAGTGGACGTGGCAGTTATCGAAGTTGGCATGGGTGGGGAATGGGATGCGACGAATGTTATTCAAGCCGATGTGTCGGTCATGATGCCCATCGGCTTTGATCATATGGAGTACTTGGGTCACACTCTTCATGAGATCGCCGCAACTAAAGCCGGCATTATTAAAGCTGGTGGTTTCATAGTTTTGGCACAACAAGAACCCGAAGCGGCTAAAGAGTTAATTCGAAAGGCGGCCGAAGTAGGCGCTGATGTTGTCCGGGAAGGAGTTGAATATTCAGTTACTTCTCGCGCAATAGCCGTTGGTGGACAGCTCATCACTATTAAAGGTTTACACGATACTTATGAGGAAATCTTCTTGCCGCTCCACGGTAGACATCAGGCATCGAATGCCGCGAGCGCGCTCGCGGCGGTGGAAGCATTCTTTGGCGACCAACCCCTAGATATTGATGCAGTGCGGGCGGGTTTTGCCGCAGTTACATCACCTGGACGTTGTGAAGTCGTTCACCGCGATCCAACTATTATTCTGGATGCCGCACATAATCCGCATGGAGCAAAGGCATTGGCTGAGGTTTTGGCCCAAGAATTTAACTTTGATGAAGTTGTTGCCGTCTTGGGAGTGTTCGCAGATAAGGATGCAATTGGAATTTTAACTGAACTAGAACCGGTAGTAGACCATGTCATTGTTACTCAAAGTTCATCTTCGCGCGCGCTACCGTGTGGCGAGCTAGAAAAAATAGCATCTAAAATATTTGGTGTTGACCGAGTTTTTGAAGTAAGTGCTCTCGATGCTGCCATAGATCGCGCAGTTACTGACGCGATTCGTCCACTCAGCCAAGAGACGGTCGGAATAATTGTGACTGGATCCGTTGTAACAGTCGGTGAGGCTCGAAGCTACATACGTAAGAAGTTCCCTCAATGAGAGTTTTAGGTGCCTGCGTATTAGTCATGGAGTCACTTACCTTGGGATTTGCAATCTTATTGGCGTTGAAAGAGCATTCATCACTTGGAATAATGTATGGGTCAATAATTTCACTCCTACTTTTTATTACTGCGGGCTTACTTAAACGACCTTCGGGTTTCTATATTGGCTGCGCGCTCCAGATATTTATGATTTCATATGGCTTTGTTATCCCGCCTTTTTTCTTCGTAGGGGTAGTTTTTGCCGCGCTTTGGGTTGCCGCCTTCATTGTGGGGCGAAAGGGTGAGGCTGCCCGTGCTTTTCTCATGGCACAGGCTGGTGAAAAGGGCTAATAGACTACGCGAGTGAATACTGAGAAAACTTTAATTCTGGTGAAGCCCGACGGCGTTCGTCGTGGATTAGTCGGGGAAGTCATTTCTCGAGTTGAAGCTAAGGGCTATTCCATTGAAAATCTGCGGATGTTAAGCGCGGATCGAAATCTGCTAGAACAACATTATGCCGAACATGTTGAAAAACCCTTTTACGAACCACTTCTTGAGTTCATGATGTCCGGGCCAATAGTCGCAATCGTTGCCTCAGGAAATCGGGTGATCGAAGGTTTCAGATCTCTTTCTGGAGCAACTGATCCAACGCTTGCGGCACCTGGAACAATTCGCGGAGATTTAGGTCGCGATGCGGGCACTAAAGTAGTACAAAATATTGTGCATGGATCTGATTCACATGAATCGGCACTGCGCGAGATTCAAATTTTCTTCCCTCAGTAACCAAGTAATACTCAAGGAGTACAAAAGTATGAGCTCACAAAACAGGATGTCATTTATCGGCCGGGATATGGCCGTGGACCTTGGAACTGCTAACACTCTCGTTTATGTGCGCGGCCGGGGAATTGTTTTGAATGAGCCGTCTGTAGTTGCTGTCAATCAAGATACTGGTGGAATTTTAGCTGTAGGCCTTGAAGCTAAGAAGATGATTGGGCGTACTCCAGGAAATATTGTTGCGATCCGTCCCCTCAAAGATGGCGTCATTGCAGATTTTGAAACGACTGAGCGCATGTTGCGCTACTTCATCCAAAAAGTTCATCGTCGCCGTTACTTAGCTAAGCCTCGTATCGTCGTGTGCGTTCCTTCAGGAATCACTGGCGTTGAACAACGTGCAGTCAAAGATGCCGCCTACGCGGCCGGCGCGCGTAAGGTTTATATTATTGAAGAACCGATGGCAGCGGCGATCGGCGCCGGACTTCCAATCCACGAACCGACGGGAAACATGGTTGTAGATATTGGCGGCGGAACAACAGAAGTTGCAGTTATCTCTCTCGGTGGAATTGTTTGTTCACTCTCAATCCGTGTAGGTGGCGATGAGCTTGACCAAGCGATTATCAACTGGGTTAAGCGTGAATTCTCACTGCTTTTGGGGGAGCGCACTGCTGAAGAAATTAAAATGGCTATCGGTTCGGCCTATCCACTTGCGGGCGAGAACGATGCTGAAATTCGTGGTCGTGACTTAGCTACTGGACTTCCAAAGACAATAGTTGTCTCGGCCGCTGAAATTCGAAAGGCCATTGAAGAGCCGGTTAACGCGATAGTAAATGCGGTCAAGAGCACACTTGATAAAACCCCACCTGAACTTGCCTCAGATCTGATGGACCGTGGAATTGTATTGACCGGTGGTGGCGCATTACTAAAGGGTCTGGACGAGCGATTGCGCAAAGAGACCGGGATGCCGATTCACGTTGCTGAGCGTCCACTGGAAGCAGTTGTTGAGGGTTCGGGCAAATGCATCGAGGAGTTTGAAGCCTTAGAAAAGGTTTTAATCTCCGAACCACGTCGATAGGAGCCTCAAAGAGATGCGCAAGGGCGGTGAAGCTCGCACTCGACTGCTC
>JANLPM010000056.1:0-2173 GCA_031367265.1 Actinomycetes bacterium | reverse complement strand
ATTATCTATTTCCTTCTAGAGCGTTTTATCAAATTATCACGAATGGGTAAAGCGATCCGAGCTGTCTCTCAAAATGAAGATGCGGCAAAACTCATGGGCGTTAACCTTAACCGCGTTATCACAATGACTTTCTTAGTTGGTGGGCTCGCAACTGGTGCGGCAGGATTTTTTTATGTAACCGTGTTCGAATATACAAAGTTTAATATTGGCTTCACTATGGGTCTAGCCGCTTTCACCGCGGCAGTTCTAGGTGGAATTGGAAATATCCGAGGCGCATTCTTGGGTGGCTTGAGTCTTGGTCTTCTCGAAGTGTATGCATCAGCGGTTCTTGGAACCCAGTGGAAGGCCGTTACCGTTTTCATTGTTCTGGTTATGGTGCTTCTCTTTAAGCCAAATGGTCTGTTCGGCGAAGCCATTCAGCAGACGAGGGCATAAGAAAATGAGAATAAATAATTATTGGAATTTCCGTGATTTCGGAGCTTCAATTTGGGAGAAATCCAATCGACCTAAACGCATCGCCATTGCATTAGGGTCGATTTTCTTAGTTGGACTTCTTCCATTTGCTGGAGCTAGCTTTTTAGCGACTCCTATTGCGGCATATGATGCAGTTTTGGTTTATCCAGTAGGAATATTTGTATTAATGGCGCTTGGATTAAATATCGTTGTTGGTAAATCTGGAATGCTGGATTTAGGTTATGTGGCTTTCTTTGCAATTGGTGCTTACACAATGGCCCTTATGGGGACGCATACACATTTAAATACTTGGGAAATCATGCCATTCGGTATTGGTTTTGCGATGTTGGCGGGTGTCTTACTTGGTCTACCGACGCTGCGACTTAGAGGTGATTATTTAGCGATTGTAACTTTAGGTTTTGGTGAGATTGTCCGTCTCATTGCCCTTAACTCTTCCTGGACTAAAGGTCCGAATGGAATTGCAAATATTCCAATGCCGCCAGACATTGGCCCGCTTAAATTTCAGTTAGAGGATCAAAAAGTGTTTTTCTGGGTGGTAGTCACGATGATCATGTTAGTTATTTGGATGATTCGTCGTCTGAGCGTTCGTCGCCCTGGTCGTGCTTGGGAGGCGATTCGCCAAGATGAAGATGCCGCCGAACTCATGGGAGTTCCTACTCTAAAATATAAGATCTGGTCCTTTACTTTAGGTGCGGCAGTGGGTGGAGCAGCTGGTGTTCTTTATGCATCGAAAAATCTTTTTATCGCGCCCGAAATGTTTACGTTGAATGTTTCCATACTAATTCTCTCATGTGTTGTATTTGGCGGAATCGGAAACATTTGGGGAGTTGTGGTTGGAGCAACAATTCTTGGCTACCTTCCAGATCGGATTCGTTTTATTTCCGATGCTCGTCTTTTAGTCTTTGGAACAGTTTTAGTTGTCGTCATGAACTTTCGACCAGATGGTTTATTACCACGTAAAAAACGGGAAAAAGCAATAGTGAAAAAGGAAGTGAACGTATAAATGTCTGAGGTCCTTCTTTCTATTCAAAACTTAACCATGAAGTTCGGCGGAGTCACGGCCCTTGGTGAAGTTAACTTAGAGGTTAAAACCGGAGAAATACTCGCGCTCATCGGTCCAAACGGGGCCGGCAAAACCACGGTCTTTAATGTCATTACTGGGGTTTATAAAGCTACGAGCGGATCGATTACATTTGATGGCATTAAATTAGGTAACCAAAAGCGTTTTCAAATTACCCAACTTGGAATTGCCCGCACTTTCCAGAACATTCGCCTATGGGGAGATATGACGACGCTGGAAAATGTAATTACAGCAACCGATGTTCATAAGAAGAGTGGTTTAGTGGGTGCTCTATTCGGCCTTCCACGAGCACGCCGAGAAGAGATCGAAAATCGCGCGCGGGCGCACGAAATACTTAATTTCATTGGAATTGATGAGTACTCAGATCGCTTAGCCAAGAATCTGCCGTATGGAGTTCAGCGACGTCTGGAGATTGCGCGTGCTATGGGCACTAGCCCGCGTTTACTTCTTCTAGATGAGCCGGCAGCTGGTTTTAATCCAGCGGAGAAAGTTGAACTTGCAACGTTGATTAAAAAGATTCGCGATGCTGGATATACCGTTCTTTTAATCGAGCATGATATGTCTTTGATTATGGGTATTTCAGATCGCGTGGCCGTTCTAGATTTTGGTATCAAAATC